>JBFGLD010000598.1:0-4593 GCA_041576335.1 Anaerolineae bacterium
ATTGAGAAAAAAAACAGCTCCAAGCGTACGATCAGCGGTAAGTACCGGTCAAATAAGACGGAGGCCGCTTGATCTTTGGCCACTTCGTTGAAACCCCTGGCCCAGCGCGTGTGCTGCCGCCAATAGCCGGCCAGTGTTTGAGGAACCTGATGGTAACTAATTGCTTTGGGCTCGAAATGAGTCTTCCAGCCGGCCCGGGCCAGCTTAAGTGTTAGATCACTATCCTCAAGGAGAGCACCTGGCTTGAAATTGCCGGCTTCTGCCAACGCAGTGCGGCGATAGGCACAATTGGCGCCCAGCAGCGCGGGCGCTAAATTTAACCCGTCTTTGGCGCGCAGCGTAACGAGTTGATGGACAAGCCCCTCAATAGCTGTATAACTTGCGGCCGGACTGGCTAGAGCGTTGCTGACAGCTCGCCGTCCACTAACGCCCCCTATTCTTCGATCCGCAAACGGCAGGATAAGGCGCTCAAGGGCGTTAGGTAGAGGACGCTCGTCGGCGTCATAAATCACGACAATGTCACCCTGCGGAAATTGATCTAGAGCCGCATTAAGAGCGTTTGCTTTGCCCACATTCCTGGCGAGCCGTAAGGCGTACCAATTTTTTCTGTTATGAGCCCACGCCTGGATCATGGCCTGACTGCCATCAGTTGAGCCATCATCAATAAGCACTACAGAGAGCATTTCATCCGGATAGATTAATCGATCGAGCGCTTGCACCAAGGCCGGCAGAGCCTGGAGCTCGTTTCGAAGCGGAACCAGCAGCAGCACGTGAAACAAATCGGACTTGACCGCAAACGTTATAGGGCTGCATGGGTATCGTCCAAGCGCAGCGAAAACGAAAAGCCAACGCCTGAAAGTAAATAGCAGTAACGTAGTGATCGTTAGCCAACCCGCTAAATCCAAAATTTGTTTTGACACGCCTATGCCTTGAGCTTCTTTTGGAGTATATTCGCCGTATCTGTTTTATAGAATGCAAATGCGGTTTGCCATACCTGCCATTTGCCGGTCAGCGAGGAGGCCCAGCGGGCAGTCTCACGTCGATCTTCAATACCTCGGCGCAGGCGCTGGGCTATGCTAACGAGGGGCGGGTGCTGCGTCCGATTGAAAATAGCCGACGCATCCAGCGACTGAATATAGGCAGTCAAACTCGATGCGCAGTTTTCCTCCAATTGCTTTATCGGCTCGGATGGAATCGACGCATTAAAGATTGATTTGGCCCAAAAAAGAGCCGCATACACAAAGGGCTCGGCCTGGGCCTTTTGGGTTAACGTTAGAATTTGAGTCCAATCCAGCTGGTCCCTCCAGGTCTTGACGACCTGGCCGATGTCATAGAGTTGTAACAACACGGATGAAGCCATAATCAGGTGAAATGTGGCATGGACTGCGAGATGAATCACGAGATCACTCGTGGAAAGCCGGTAGGCAGGCTGGTGATGTAATTGAGTCGATACAGCCCTGTCCCAGACCCCGGGCGTAATATCAACTTTAAGACCAAACCACGATTCTTCCAACGAGCCGTGCGGCTCGATAACCCGGTCGCCGCTCGGGCTGAGATAGGGGTTAGGCGTTGCGCCGAGATTACCGTCGCGCCGGTAGGTATTCACGTGTTTCGTAATTCCGGGTCCTTGATCGGCATGCTTATGTTTCCCTTTGTAACCAAGGTTTTCCAAAATAAGGCCGACCTTGACCAAGTCCTGAGGGCGAAACAAAAGGTCAATATCATTCATCGGCCGCAGGGAAGCGTCAGCGTAGGCAGCCGGAGCCAAGAAAGCACCCTTTAATACCAGCACATCCAGCTTTTCACGAGCGCAAACTTTGAGCACCTCCGCCAATTGCCGGGCGATAGACTCGTTTCGTTTGGCATGGGCCTGCCGGGTAATTGCCAATTTGGCCAGCGCCAAAGGCGGTACGGTCACATTGGTTTGTTCGAGATGCCAATGTAAGAGCGGAGCCAGCCCCAAAGCGATCGCGGTAACGGCAATGTTTTCCCAGTCGTCGTCACCTAATCGCCGCACCGGGTCGAATGAGGTGGTTAGCGATAGGTAATGAACAATATCATTGATGGAGACATTGGCCAACTTAGATGCATTTGAAAACATTCGCAACCGGGAGTACAATCAAACGTGGCATAATGAAACATTCTCTTAAAAAAGGCGCGCTACGTTGGTCGAATTTACTGGATAACTTTAGGAGGATTGAGAGCCGTGGAAGTAATGATGTCGGTGCACGTGACTTCTCCTCCCCTTGTTTGACCTGCGCCCCATAAGACGAAGCGCAGCTGCGCTGCAAAACAGCGTTTTACCTAGCTGACAAACTTAGTGAGAGCTGAAGGTGACTGACTTCAGTTCAGCATGCTTTTTCAAAGTGGGCTTGCTGTATTTTTTCATAGTGTCATTCCCTTTCCTTATTTTAGTTGGGTGGTGCCTAAAAGAGGTAGCGCGCCTTTTGTAAGCTAACGTTTCTTGCCCAACTCTTACCGAAAAACAAAAATGCTGCCTCCTTGATACCAATTTTGATATTCATACCGACTTGCGGTCGTAGAATGTGGTGCAGACTCTTAGGGAAAAGGAGAGAGGATTACGTCTCCATTATACAAAAGTCTTATAAATGAGCAAGCAACGCCAAGGTATTAGGAGCGAGGTCAAGGGCAGGCCACGGGGAAGCCGCCCTGCGAGCAGATGAACGGTTGTGAGACGTTGTCATTCGCGGTTGGTAGATCCTAACTTTTGGACTGAAAAATTTCGGCCATCCGTGGCAATAGCTCCACCCAGTTTATCCGACCTCCAAGGTACCGTCCTCCGGCCGATTCTGGTCAAAGTATCGCAAGAAAAATGCCTGCCGGGATAAACCCGACTGATCGCGCAGCTGGTACAGTTTTTCTCGGGTTACATTTGGCGCGAAAGGCCAATTGACACGCTGTAGGCGAGACACGCTGCCCCCAAACCCATCGAGCGCGTCGGTAATTCGCTGGCGATGTAACCAAAGAAGTGGTTCTGGCAGCAGGTGCGGATCATAATAACGTGCTTCGAGGACTTCATCCTCCGACCATTTTAGTTCGCCGCCGATGGGTTTTGCAGCAAATAATACCACGTGACTACCGCTGGCATTTTTCCCCGGTATTGAGTAAATCCCCACTAACCGGGTCAGCTCGACGTCAAGCCCGGTCTCTTCTCGAGTTTCGCGTAGTGCAGCCTGAGCAATCGACTCGCCGATGTCGACGTGCCCGCCCGGCAGACACCACACTTCAAAATCCTCTCGCTTTATTAGTAAGATTTGACCTGCTTGAATAATGGCAATGTTGACGGCTAGGGTTAGCATTGGTTCTCCTCGTCTACTCCGAAAAACGATAAAACCATACGCTAAAGCCCAGTATTTTGTCAAATATCTGCCTGCTGTTTTAGAATTATTTTGAAATGAGATCAGATACGGGTTGCGGCGCTGGAAATGAGGCTAACTTGGCTTGTTGCTCGGTTTCAAGCACGCTTTTGTAGTTGGGGTCGGCCAGATCAATAGCTCTTTGGTAAAAAATCTGACAGGAATCTCGATCACCCGATTTCTCAAATTGTCGGGCTAAGGAAGCATAGGTTACTGCCTTTTGGGGTAGGGAAAACGTTTTGACCTCCTCCAGCAACTCGTCGGCGGTAAGGCCCTCTTGCTGCAGGAATACGACCACGCGCCGGTCTATGCCGATCATAATAGCCTGGTTATTTCGCAGCCAATCGCGCAACCTCTTGTCATGCCTCTGAGAATAGCTGCTGAGGATAAACCAGCGGCGTTGATAAGCATTGATAACTTGCCAGATCGGTTGACTGCGACTGTAGATACCAAATGGGGCCGTGGCCGGAGGATAATACCAGTTGATGGTTGGTTCGGCCCTGATTGCAATTATGGCATCGTTCGCACCGGCCTGTTCATGCAATAGCTGGCCCACAGCACGCCAGTCTTCTGTAGAATCGGCAGCATAGTAGGCCTGCAATTCATCGAATTCAGCTGCCATTAAGGGCAGAAAAGCCGATACGACTAAGAAAGCTGTACTCAGTTTGGGAGAGATAGGCTTCGTTAGAATTGTACCGGCCAAGTATTTTGTAACGAGGGTTAACAGCCTGTCGATACCATATGCCACCAAAATTAAGTAGGCTGGGAGGGTATTCAAAATATAGCGGGTGGCGTAAAATGTACCCCGGTGTAGTAAGAAAATGTAAACCAAGATAATTGGTAGAAACAGCCAGCTTAATAACAGCAAAATTGCCGCCCGATCTCGCTGATGGCGACGTAAAAGAGACAGGATTGCGACCAGAAGAAAGAGGTTGTAACCGATCAGAGCCCGCGGATTTTCAGAAGCAAGTGGGCCAAACATTTGATCGACAAAAAAGGTGCGGCTTGTAGGAGGTCCTGAGCCCCGGTTCAGTTTTTCTGGAGCCGGCAGGTTCATCGTTTCCGGCTGAATTAGGGCTGTGGAAAATCCGAGACCGACACTATACACGAATCTCAACCGGTCTAATGAGACAAGCGTGGCTACCAATATAAACAGGCACATAGCAAAATATGTGGTGTATTGCCAATATTTGATTTCTCTTAGGCGGCGCAGCTG
>JBFGLD010000599.1:0-4591 GCA_041576335.1 Anaerolineae bacterium
AGCGCCGAGCATGCGGGCTGCTTCCTCTAAACGAGGGTTCAGGTTCGCCCAAAAACCCCCCACGATCCGTACCACGACGGCGTAGTTGTAAAAGACGTGGGCCAGTAAGATGATCCAAATCGTATGTTGGAGGTTGATTGGTGGCTGCTCGAATCCCAAAAACCCCGTCAGCAGCTGATTGAGCCATCCTCGCGGACCTAGCCAAGCAATAAACGCGTTGGCCACCACCACTGTAGGCAGCACGAATGGAATAGTCGCTAGGGCTTTTAGCAAGGATTTACCTCGGAACCGGTAGCGGGCGAAAACATAAGCCCCCGGCAAGGCGATAATCACAGTGAGTCCGGTCGAAACGATCGCTTGCCAGATGGTAAACCATAGTGTGCGCGCGTAGTAGCTGCTTCTAATCAGGTTGGCCAGTGCCGACAGATCGATCACGCCCTCAGGAGCAAAGCTGAGGGTGAAAATGGAAAGCAGAGGGTAGAAGAAAAAAGTCACCAGGAAAGCGAGAGGAATAAGATAGTGGAAGTGGAAGAACGGAAAGATGACGAATCGAATTAAACTGCCGATTTCTCCGGCTCGCAATTTTCCATTCTTCCATTCTCCCGCGTCATGCGTCATCGCAGCGTCGTTTCGGTCCAGGCCTCTATCCAGGCTTCGCGGTTCGTTTCAATCGCTTCAGGCGGAACATTGGCCGGATCTTCAGGAACAGCGCTGTACTTAATAAACACCTCTGGTAGGACCGCAGTTTGGTTGGCGGGGAACACAAACATCTGTAACGGGATGTCCTGCTGGAAGGGCTTGCTCAACATATAGTCTATAAATTTTTCAGCCGCAGCCCGCTGTTGAGTGCCCTTTAGAATGCCGATAAACTCAATCTGTCGGAAGCAGGTGCCGTCCGTAACCACGGCGGCGGTCGGCGCCTCGGACATAGGCCGCTCGGCAAAGTAGACTTCGGCCGGCGGGCTGGTGGCATAGCTAACCACGATGGGGCGATCACCGTCCGAAGCCGCAGTAAACTGACCCCAATAGGCCTCTTCCCAGCCATCGACGACCAAAATATCGTTATCACGCAGCAGGTGCCAGTAATCCAGATATTCCGCTTCGCCAAAGTAGCTAATCGTTGCCAATAAAAAGGCTAGGCCCGGCGAAGAGGTGGCCGGATTTTCAACTACCGTTAAACCCTTGTAAGCTGGGTCGGCCAGATCCTCTAGGCTGTCGGGTGGGTCAAGTCCCTGCTGGACAAACCAACTTTTGTCATAATTAAGACAAACATCCCCAAAATCGACCGGTAGTAGCCGGTGGTCCGGGTCCAACTCCAACTCGTCCGGAATGTCGGCCAGCAGGGGAGAGGCATAGGGTTCGAAAATCGCCGCATCAAGAGCGCGGCTCATAAACGTATTGTCCACCCCAAAAAATATGTCGGCCAGCGGATTGTTTTTGCTGAGGATGGCCTGATTTAGGGCCGCCCCTGCGTCGCCGGACGGTAACAGTTCGACCTTAACATTATTGGCGGCTTCGAATTCGGCGATAACCTCTTCGCTGACGCTAAAGCTGTCGTGCGACATTAACCTAATCACTACCGGTTTGCTAGCTGCAGCTGCAGCCGGTTCCGACATTGCTGCCGGAGCGGCTGCAGGCGTTGAGCCACAAGCAGCGAGCATCCAGAAAAACATAGCAACACCAAAAAAGATTATTAAATTTCTCATGTCTTCCTTTTCTCCCCAACACCAACTGCGTGGATAACTAACAATATCCCCTCGCTTACCTGCAACCGGGCGGTTGGTTTGGTCAACACATTGCTAATTCCCCAGGTTGAACCCAATCGAAGCGTTGCATTTTGCAGAGGCCACTTGACCCCGGTAAACGTAATGCCCGTTGTAACAAGGGCGAGCGGAATTAGCGACAACCGGTCGCCAATGGTCCCTTTGATGGTCACGATCTGCCCGCCCCGCACGGGCCAAGCGATCTCATTGCCGACGATGGCTCGGACCTTCACCGCAGCCCAATCGGGCCGGGCCAACAACATTATGTTAGCCAGAGATTGGTCGAGTCGCCCGCCTTGTACGGCTAATATGTCAATCTCGGTTGCACCTTCGGCAATGGCCAGATCTAGGGCCAGTTCCAAGTCGGTCTGATCCTTGTCGACGGGATGTTGCTCAAAACGCACGCCGCTGGCGTTGAGTTCCTGCTTCAGGGCCGGCTCGAGCGAGTCAAAGTCGCCTACGATGACATCTGGCGTTAGCCCCATCGCCCAGGCGTGTTGTGTGCCGCCATCAGCGCAGATGAGCCGGTCACCGCGGCGAACGTACCGTTGGGCTTCGATAGGGTTGGGGAGCGGTCCGTTAGCAAAAATCACGACACGCCGTGTAGAATTTGAGTTTGTCATATTAGGCAATCAATCCAAAAAAAACGTCATTCCACAGGGAACGACGTCATTTTACAGGCACGAACTCCGTTTCCCTGCGCTGGCATTATCCAGATCAGGTTCATAGGGTTGATGGCGACTGCGACCATCCTCTCAGCCCGGCTTGCCCGGACTCCCCTAACGGACATTATTTTATTATTCATTTGATACTATACTAGCAGGCAATTATTTTGTCAACTACAGGACGATGCAGGCCCAGGGCTCAAGCGAAAATAACCTTGTTTCCATTGGCCGCCTCTTAAGATACATAGGACGTGTTCATTGGATTTGGCGTGTCGTCATAAATTATAGTCCAGCCATGTCGAAGGTGATTGTGAGGCCTTCGTCGATCGTGGGGAGCAGGATATCGCGTCATCGGGCCCGGTTGTTGGTTGGGCCGGTAAAAAGGCGGTACTCCCCAGCAGTAGAATAATAATACCCAAGCTGGTGACCCACCTGGCCAGGTGGGCGCGCGATTGTAGGGTGGCAGGGGGGTATATAAGTCGCCGCAAGCGGGCTTCGGTGACGTTGAAGGGGCTAAACGCGGCAACGTTAGTTGTTATAGTGCCCGCAGCCGGCTGCTGTAACAACTTTTGCAAGGCACACAGGAGCGGCAGGTCGTCTCCCAAGTACGTGATAGCGGCCTGGTCCGCAGCAATCTCTTGCTGCAGCTCCACCGTTTTGGCCAGATCTTTGGCCAGGGGCAAAAAGAAAAAGGCAGATCTGAGGGCACGACTGATAACCAGGCGCAGCGGGTCGCGGAGCCGAAGGTGATAGGTTTCGTGGGCCACAACGGCTGATAGCTCTTCGTCGGAGAGCAGGGTGACCATGCCGGAAGTTAGCCAAATATGAGGTTGCCAAAAACCCACGCAAAAGGCGTGAGGCGTTGATAAATTAAGAAAGATAACGTCATCTGGCTTGAGCCGGTGGTTCTTGAGCAAGGCTTGCAGCCGGGCCGGAGGTTCTTCGCATAGTGGATTAAACGTGCGGACCAGCCGATGGGTGCCCCGAACTTGGCGTAGGATGCTTAGCCCGCCTCGAAAAATGCTAAGCGTTAAAAGGGCAGGAATAAGGAGCGGCCAGGCCAGGCCAAGGCTGTGAAGCTGGGCCTGGCAAATATGCCATAAAGTTCTCAACCAGGCGTGGCCGTATTCCCAACTCAGAACTATGCTAACAACTAACAGGGTCGACCCGAAGGCAGTAAGAAACCAAAAATGATAATTGGGGCGGCTATGGGGTTTCATTCGCTTTTCTTTCTTTAATTAGGCGACTGATGTCGTCTAGTAACTCGGGATCAATATCCTCAGCGGTTTCGATCATCTGCGCCAGCGCAATTTCACGGAAGTCATCTCTGAACATGCCTCTCACCATCTGGTCAAACACGTTGGCCAAAAGTTCATCTCGGGAAGCTGTAGGAATGTAGACAAAAAAGCGACCAGACTTCTGGCGGTAGAGAATCCCTTTGTCGACAAGGCGATTCAACACCGTCATCGCGGTTTTGTAATTTAAATCGCCACCCAGATGATCAATAACGTCCTTTACGTTTGGTTTATCTAAAGCCCAAACGGCTTTCATAAGCTTTGCTTCGAGTTCGCCAAAAATATGGGTTAGACCCGTTTCTTTTAGTTTGAAGAATTGAATTGGTAGATTGTGTGCCATCGCACCCATTCCTTAGGGCTATTCTTTTTCTATCCTACATATCGTAAGAAGAATTGTAGAAATTGTCAAATCGCTACAGCCCGTGCTGCTTTAAGTTTCCCTCGAGTTTGGCATAGTTGACCCACAAAATTGCCGAGATAGTAACTCCATGTTATTCTTTATTTGGTCGCCGCACAATAGATAAGTTTCGATACGCGTTTCCTCCTTACGTCTAGCTACCAAGATCTCCCTTTTTGTTCATTTGGCTTTCCGCCGGCAACTGTGAAATAAATAACTCTGAGCCCCGATTAATAGTGAAAGAGACAATATTGGTGTAACGATCGGCAATCAAAGTCTGTTTATGGAACTCATCACAATTCCTGTCGGCATTTTTTTGATGGGCAAAGGTGACGCGACACATCAAGTTTACGTTGAAACCTTTCAGATAGGGAAATATCCGGTCACGGCTGCCCAATATCAGGCATTTATAGATATTGCGGATCACGCCCTCCAAAAAACTGGCCTGACGGTCACCATCACTTAATGTTC
>JBFGLD010000600.1:0-4583 GCA_041576335.1 Anaerolineae bacterium
GCCGGTTGAGTAGCCCCGGAGGGGCTGTATCGAAACCAGCATTTTCGCCCTACTCAACCGGCGGACTTCTCACCTCCCAAAACCCACCCACCGTTTCGGGAACTTTTTTCCAGCTGCCTGCGTCTTACCCTTAAGTTCCGGCGGTCTGGAGTGAGAAGGGAAGGAGGAGAAAAACCATGGCCAACAAAATAAGGGCCATCCAAACTTATGGTCCCCGCCTGATGCGGGGCCAGACCGTCCGCAAGCGGGAGCTGGTCAAGCTGCTCTCCTCCCGCACAGGCCTGAACTCCAGCGAGATCAGCGCCGTGCTCGAGGAGCTGCGTGACGCCGTCCTGTTCTACTCCCTGGCCGGGCGCGGCGTGCGCATGGATGGGCTGGGAACCTACCTGCCCTACATCAAGCACGACGGCTCCCTGGTGATCTCGTACCGGCCCGACCCCCAGATCCGCAAGTTCCTCAACGTGCCCGGCGAGTTCACCGGCAAGATCCACAACCGCGAGAGCATCGGCCTGACCTCCGACGAGCTGGTCGCCCTGTGGAACGCGGACAACCCCGACGATCCAATCGACGCCAATTGATCCCCCTTTGATATTCCCTTCAATCCATTCTCCTTCTCCTTCCAGCACCGCCCGCCCCGCCAGCGCCAACTGGCGGGGTTGACTTTAAAGCCAACCCCATGGGGGATGAGCAAGATAGTTTGGGGAGCTGCCTCCAGCCAATACCCAATGAGGTTACGCACCATGTGGTCGCATTCTTGGTTTTGAGGAGATTACCTATGACAGATACCGAGGTCGGCATCCTGGAATTGAAAGCCCACCTCAGCAAATACCTGCGCCGGGTCAGAGAAGGCTATTCGGTGTTGATCACGGATAGGGGCAAGCCGATCGGGCGAGCCGTCCCCGCGGAGCAGCCGCTGGCCGACCGGTTGCGAGTTATGGTGGACACGGGCGCCCTGCTCTGGAGCGGCAAACCCCTGGTTCTGGCAGAACCTGTCGCCAAATTCAGCGGTGACCGGACGGAGACAGGTTCGGAAGAGGTCAAGGCGCTGCTCAAAGAGGCTGATATCGTTGGCACGGCATTGATCAGCCGGGCCGAATTGGTGGCAGCCTTCGCCACACCAGTCCGCCGCAGGGCGGACTTCGCCACTGTGGCCCGTGGCTTTAGCCGCCGGGCCAAATAGCCGCAGGCTTAATGCCTGCACCCTTGCCCCAGCAAGCCCGCCTGCGGCCTGATCACACAGGGCGCGCAGCGCCCTTAAGCCTCGAGCCCGGTGCTTCAGCGCCGGGCTTTGCTCCCCCTCAAGCCCACCCGCCGGAAGTCTGAATTTGCCCCGCTTTCTGGCACCAATTGTGCCATATGTAACAATTTTGACTTAAGGTGTCAAGGACTGTAAACTGTTTTTAGCTGAGTGACACACAAATCATTTCACAAAAGCTACCACTACAGGCGGGAAAATAGGCCGGATTAGCCTAAACGCCACCTCCTTCATCGAAAATGCCGCTGACATTGTGTCGGCGGTTTTTTGTGCACAATTGGTGGGCACACCAACCCACCGGACGGAAATGTGTGGATTGGAGCCAATGTGTCTCGGACTATCCATCCGCCATCCGCTGGTCGGTCCTGGGCGGCGAGCTGGGAAAAAAGCCTGATGATGCGGGCGAGCATGGCGAAGGCCATGCCGACGAGCACACCGGTTACGGCCTGGAAGCTTTCAGGCTGGCGTTAGTGGAGGGCAGACATCCCGGTGGAGAGGCTTTGGGCGACGACATGCCGCGGTGGGATATCAGTGACGACGACCTGTAGATCGGGCTGCATTCTTGAAAACACCGGTTTTACAAGAGAATCGAGAGGGCGAAATGTTTCCTGGAAATTTTATGATGGGCAGTTGGTGGATCATAATTCCCATCATCGGACTGATAGTGATGTTGGCATTCCTGTTTCTAATGTTTGGCCGCGGCGGCTTCAGGGGACCGTGGGACAGTCCCGGCTCAGGCGACCAGCCTATGAGGAGGCGAGAGTCTGAGACCGCTTTAGATATCCTGAAGAAACGCTATGCCAGTGGCGAAATAAGCAAGGAGGAATTTGAGCAGATTAAAAGAGATCTTTGAGGTCGGCACTTGAACGTGCGGTGATTATGTGTTTGTCAAACCGGATCTCCGCAACTTTTTGCTGGACAGACACTTTACTAGCAGCCTCAGACCGAACCGCCGCTAGTGAAAATGTCTGAGCGAAGAGGTGCTTATGAAGAGAATATGGACGCTGTTAGCCGCGCTACTGGGCGGTGCGATGGCCGGAGTTGTTGCTGGCCTCCTCTTGCCCGCTGAGAAGCGCGCGCAACTCTCTCAATTGTTGGCGGACTACCTCGGGCGTATGTGCGCACGCATACCAGACGAGTGACCTTGAAAGCAGCTCTTGTCTGGCGTGCTCCAGACCTTAGATGAGAACGTACAGATGTTCTTGCTCTTACAAGAACAATTGTCTGGCGAAGATACTCCATCACAGGCACCGACTCCTTCCAAAAGCTGACGAACATATCGCCCAACGAAACGAAGATCGTCTGGCACAATAGCTCTGATTTGGGCAAAGGAGGGGCCTATGCCTGGTAAGACTGTTCTGATTCTGGGTGGTGGTGTCGGCGGCATTGTGACGGCCAACGCGCTGCGGGAACACCTGACGCCGATCCACCGAGTCGTTGTGGTGGACAAGCGGTCCGAGCACGTTTTCACCCCTTCCCTGCTGTGGGTGATGGTGGGCTGGCGGCGGCCAGAGCATATCACCAGGGACCTGCGTCGCCTGGTGCGACCGGGTGTGGAGCTTATTCAAGGTGAAGCGCAGGAGCTTGACCTGGACGGCCAGCGCGTGAAGATAAACGGTGACGACCTGGGCTACGACTATCTGGTCGTCGCTTTGGGTGCGGATCTGGCTCCCGAGTTGATGGCTGGCTTTGGTGAGGCGGCCCATACGCCTTTTGATCTTGAAGGAGCCTCAGGGCTGTGGGCGGCACTGCAAAGCTTCGAAAGCGGCCGGATTGCTGTGCTGGTCTCGGCCCTGCCCTATAAATGCCCGGCCGCGCCGTATGAGACGGCGATGCTGGTGGAGGACTACCTGCGGCGCCGGGGAATTCGCAGTCGTTGTGAAGTCGAGGTCTACACTCCCGAGGCCCTGCCCATGGGTGTAGCCGGCCCCGCAATGGGAAGAGCTGTCGTGGAGATGCTGAAAGCCAAGGACATCCGCTTCAACCCTGAACTGAACCTGACGCGCATTGAGGCCGCTGGAAAGGAGCTGGTCTTTTCGAACCGCGAGCCAGCGCGGTTCGATCTTCTGGTTGGCGTGCCGCCTCACAAGCCACCTCGAGTGGTCATGGAATCTCCATTGGCCGATGAGGCTGGTTGGGTGCCGGTGGATAAGAGGACGCTCCAGACCCGCTACGAGAATGTCTATGCCATTGGTGACGCCACCGTCGTTAATCTACCCAACGGCAAGGCATTGCCCAAAGCCGGCGTATTCGCCGACGGTCAAGGGCAGACCGTCGCGCGTCGCATTGCGGGTGAGATCCGGGGTGCGGGGGCATTGGCCGAGTTTGACGGCTTTGGCTTTTGCTGGATTGAGACCGGAGACGGGTCTGCAGGTTTCGCGAGTGGCCAGTTCTATGCCGAGCCAGACCCCGTGGTGCCCCTGCCGCGCACTGGCCGGATGTGGCACTGGGGCAAAATCCTATTTGAGAAATACTGGCTCGGTGGCAGTATTACTCGTGGGATATCCCGGCTGGGGCTGCAAATGGCCGCTCAGGCCCTGGGTATCCCGGCTCCATTATAGGCAGTGTAGGCAGGGGTGTTTGCCAACCCTGACTTTCAGTCCTTGTCTTGGCATCATGTGCAGATATTTTGTCCCCCTTTTTATCGACCTTGGAGGTTTTTTGCAGCGCATAGCGGACGGGACTCAACAACTGGCTCGAAAATAAGCCAAATCTCACTGCCAAGACTCGGATGGTTCTAATACCAGGGGATAAGCTTCGAGGGAGGCGCCTAAGAACAGGCAGAAAAGGAGATAGACCAATGCCCACGTATATCACACTCTATCGCTTTACCCAACAAGGCGTGGAAAGTATAAAAGACAGCCCTGCGCGCCTCGATGCGGGCAGGGCAGCGGTGGAAGCAGCGGGTGGAAAGCTCATCGGCTTCTATCTGACGCTCGGCCAGTACGATGCTATTGCCATCAGCGAAGCGCCGGATGATAAAACAGCAGCTACGCTGCTCCTGGCGATCGGCTCACAAGGGAATGTCCGCACCGAGACCCTGCGGGCTTTCACGGAGGATGAATACAGGGGGATTATCGCTGCTCTACCTTGAACAGAGACCCACAAGTGGCCAAATAGCCCTATGGGCGCCTCCCTCGAGCCACTCTTCAAATAGCTTCGTTACGGAAACTCGAATAACTGGACATGTTGGATTTTCGCCGACCCCTTAGCTTCCTTGAGATCTCTACAAATTGCCCCCTAGCGTTGCTAAGGGGCGTATTCACTTTGGGGGAACCGAGAAATTAATTATTGTTGGTGGGGCTGGGGTTCGCCCGGCCCCGCCAAC
>JBFGLD010000601.1:0-4580 GCA_041576335.1 Anaerolineae bacterium
CACGAATAGCCGTTTTTCGCAGTTCCTTGATGTTATCTTCCGTAAAACCGGGTAGCGTTTTACCATCATAGAGCTTTAGCTTTTGAACCAGGGTCAGATTGGCCTTTTTCGGCTCCTCCAACCGGGTGAGAACCGCCCACATCGCAGCCATATTGAGGGTGTGCGGGGCAATATGAACCGGTACATTCTTGCGGTTGAAATCACGCTCGTAGATTTTTACCTCGTCTTTTAGCTTGGTGATGTATGGTACATCAATCCGAACCGTCCGGTCTTTGAGAGCCTCCATAAACTCGTTGTTCTCAAGGCGACGATACTCCGGTTCATTGGTATGCCCAATAATTACTTCGTCAATGTCGGTTTGGGCAAACTTCTTTGATTTAATCTTGTGCTCTTGGCTAGCCCCCAATAAATCGTAAAGAAAGGCTACGTCGAGCTTGAGCATCTCGATAAACTCGATGATACCGCGGTTAGAAATATTAAATTCACCATCAAAGTTGAAAGCGCGCGGGTCACTATCGCTCCCGTATATAGCGATTTTGCGGTAGTTGATGTCGCCCGTGAGCTCGGTCGAGTCTTGATTCTTTTCATCCTTTGGTTGAAAAGTACCGATACCGATCCGGTCCTGCTCACTGAAGATAAGTCGCCGCACCCGTACGTGCCGGATCATTTGGGTCCAGTCGCCGTCATAACGGCGCATTAATTCACGATAGTAATAGCGACTGGGTGGGCAGAGATCGCCCTCAAATTGAATTTGCTCTTCCGGAGAACGACCTTTGTTGAAGTTCTGGATAAATCGCTCGCGCGCATCGGGGGGAATAAGCAGCAGTGGTTCTTCGTTCATGGGGGAAGACTCCCACTCGGAGTCTACCCTTTCTCTTGTGTTCCCCAGCTTATAGAATTCGGATGAGATGTCGCCGGGCAGCTCGCCCAAATACCAATCAAAGGTGTAAAGCGCCCCCTCATCGGTGCGGCTGTAATGTTCCAATCCTCGTTTTAGGCGGCGGACAATCGTACTTTTTGAAGAACCAACCGGACCGTGAAGGAGCAACACCCGCTTCTCCGTGCCGTACCCTTTGGCCGCGGCTTTAAAAAAGTTAACCAAACGCATCAGTGGGATCTCTAATCCAAAAATTGCGTCATCGCTATCGAGGCTCAGATCACTGAAGAAGTCATAACGTATCAAGCGCTTTTTGGCGTCTTCAAATTCCTCAGTTCCATAGCCCATAATCATATCGAAGATTCTTTGAAACGCATTGCGAGTAATGCGGGGATTTTTGGCGACAAGATCTAAGTAACTCTGAAACGAGCCACTCCAGTTGAGCACCTGGAACCGCTTTTGGTCCTGCATCTCGCCGATCTGGGTTACTAAGGAAGCACCGTCTTTGGCTGCCATATGTTCATCTCCTTCTGCCAATACTACTACAAAATATAAGCCGTTTGTATTTTGCTTAGAACTACATACACCTACCTACCTATATCCAAATCGACCATAGTTTCCACAATCAAGTAACAAGCATTCGACCCGGTTGCCCGGTACCTTCTAAATAACGGGCTGACAAAAAATTATATTCAAGCAAAACATTATTGTGGCAGATTTTCCCGAGGATGGAACTGGCCATGCTTGCATTGAGCCTTTTAGTATCGATAGGAAACAAACTACGGCAGGGTGGTAGCTCCGCCCCACAACGCAAAACCGAGCTCCCAGGGAGAGTATGAGAAGACAGTGTGGATTTAAAGTTATTTATTAATATAGCCAAATATTGCGAATCTTCCATTCATACAATATTCTAGCAAGTTTTCTTGATTTTCCAAATAGTAAATTTGTCCGCGCCCACAGCAGATCTCTTCAGCACCTCATTTATTGACGGGCTAAAGCAATTAATGCCCATTCTAATGATACTATAGCACATTCTATTTGTCTATCAATAAATTTAAAGTGAAGAGGAGATTAAAATATTGTGCAAATCTTTAAGCTTCATCAGCGGCGCTCACTTTTTTGCTTAATGTGCCAGCGCCCTTGACGGTAACGCTCCATCTCGCGGGTTGGAGGGGTCAATGCCGCAATTTTTATTAGGGCCTCCACCGAAGCCGATACGACAAAGCGATCCCCAGTCGACAATACGATATCATCGGTAGGGTGCAGGTAGAATTTTCCGTCGGTTCGATGAGCTATAACGGCTACATCAAATTCGTCTTCCAAGTGGCGCACGGTATACCCCACCAGCCTGGATTCCGGCACGAGGGTAAATTTGGTAATTGTCAGCAAACTCCTCTCATCACCTGTGCCAAAAGAAAACGCATGGTCAAGAGGTGCTTTAGTTGCGGCCGCGGCAAAGGCTGGAGCGGAAATTTCGGGAATACTAAAGGCAGTATGAATGTCAAACCCCTCTCGAATATTGGCCGCCATCTGCATATTGGCCATACGCAGCACCACTTTAAGGTCAGGTACGATCCGGCGCGCCTCAAGAGCAATTGTCAAATTCATCAAGTCGTCGCTGGTGCACGGCACAATAGACTCTGCCGTGTGAATACCGGCTTCCAGCAGGACTTCACGCCGGCTTGCGTCGGCGATAATAACCGGTACCCCCCAGCTTCGGACTTCTTCTATAAAGGGGTTGCCGGGGTTGTCGTCGATCACAATGGCTTCTTCGTTCAAATCAAGAATCCAGCGAATGACTCTCGAGCTTACTTTACCTAAACCACATACAATGGTATGATCTTTATACGTAGAGGCCATCGCTTTATCCCAGGCATTTTTATCAACTAATGTGCTGCCCAGCCGGACCAGCCCCTGCCCCAAAACCAAAATGCCGGAAATCGGCACGGCAAAAAAGGCGAGTCGGGTCAGCCAATCTTTGGGTAAGGGCAGGGGTGTTTCAAAAACCAGCAGTGCAAAAACGGCATAAACGGCAGCGAATGTATCAAGATTTTCTCCGGTTTCCGGATTGACATAGTTCCAATTTAAATCAATGATCGCCGAGACGATAATGACCGCGAAGGCAATTAGTAGAATACCAAACCCTTTGGAGCCGGGCATTCTAAAGAACGCTTGTACCGGACGCTGAATGAGTTTAACATATTTCCAATACCATCTTACAACAAATGCTTTCACGCAGCTTGCCTTACGCCTTAACTATGCCGGCTACCCTTGCCCCGATTTTACCCGGCGCTTTTTTCGACCCCGGTCTTCGCCGCCCGCTGCCGCATCGTCTAATGCCTAAAATGCCGAACTCCGGTAAAAATCATGGCTAAGCCGAGTTGGTTTGCCGAATCAATGACATGCTCATCCTTCACCGAGCCGCCGGGCTGCACAACCGCCGTCACACCGGCAGCGGCTGCGGTTTCAACGCCGTCGGGAAAGGGGAAGAAAGCGTCCGAGGCCATTACCGCACCTTTAGCCTTCTGGCCGGCTTTGGCTGCGGCAAGCTTAACCGAGTCAACCCGGCTCGGTAACCCTCCACCGATTCCGACCGTGGCCGTGCCGGCGGCCAACACTATGGCGTTGCTTTTGACGTATTGGCAAGCCTGCCAGGCAAACTTTAAGGCTTTCAACTCTGCTTCTGAAGGTTGGCGATCGGTAACAACGCGCCATGCTATCTCATCGGGGTCGCCCTGATCCCGCTGCTGGGCTAGTAGACCGGCAGCGACAGTGCGCAGCTCTACTTGAAGCGGCATAACTTGCGGTATCTCCAACAAGCGGCAGTTTTGGCGGTCAGCCAGAATTTCGCGAGCCTTTGAGCTAAATGTTGGGGCAGCAATCGCTTCTACGAATAAGTCTCCCAGCAGGTTGGCGGTCGCCTCATCGAATTCTCGGTTGACGGCAATAATGCCCCCAAATGCGCTGACAGGGTCCGAGGCAAGTGCGTCCGGAAAGGCCATAGCCAGATCGTTTGCACTGGCGATGCCGCAGGGCGAGAGATGTTTAACAATCACCACCGTCGGTTCCTGGAAGGATACGACTGCTTGCCAGGCTGCATCCAAATCTAGCATATTATTATAACTGAGCGCCTTGCCCTGCAATAACTTTCCGTTCAACGGACCGATTTTTTCGTTGGCCGCGTACAAGGCCGCGGCTTGATGAGGATTTTCGCCATAACGCATGGGCTGGGTTTTTACGAAAGAAAGAGATAAGATATCAGGGAGATCCGCTTCGCCGCGACCGCCAAGGTAATCACTAATGACGGCGTCGTAGTGAGCCGTGTGGGCAAATGCCTTACGAGCAAATTCAGCCCGCCGCATTTCTGATACGGACCCATCGCGGCGTAGCTCTTCAATAACGACAGCGTAATCGGCTGGATCACACAATACCGTCACCCGGGCATAATTTTTTGCAGCCGCTCGTAACAAAGTTACCCCGCCAATATCGATTTGCTCGACGGCTTGTTCGAGCGATACGTCCGGTGTGGCGATCGTTTGCTGAAAGGGGTAAAGATTGCAGACGACCATGTCAATCGGACGGATATTGTGCACTTTCAATTCGGCCCGGTCGGCCGCCGTTGCCCGCGCCAGTATTCCGCCGTGAATAACGGGATGCAGCGTCTTAACCCGTCCTCCTAACATTTCTGGAGCGCCGGTTATCC
>JBFGLD010000602.1:0-4573 GCA_041576335.1 Anaerolineae bacterium
ACGGTTCAGGGATCAGGACTTAGGGATTAGGGAAAAGACTCACCCTTACCGGCTGATCTTCAGTCTCGTTGTCGTCCCGATACGGGCTGTCGCACTCCCTTGAAAATAACCCCGTAGGGCGGGGGGCTTGGGGGGTAGCTCCCCCCATTTTCATCCCCCGTTGTCGTCCCGGCCGGGACTGTCCGACTCCTCCGAAAATAGGAACGCACAGGCACAGGAGAAAACTCATGGGGTGCATCTACTCCACCAGACCCAGACCCTGGGCCATGGCTGCATCAAAATCGCCGATAAAAGCCCACCAATTGGTCAAGGGTCTTCCCCGATAGATGATGTCGTTGTTTGCGCCCGGCAAATTTTGCATCCAATAGATAAACCAGGTCAGGCTGTCGCCCTTCCAGCGCGAGTAGTTGAGCCTTTTCTTGGGGCCGCCGTCCGGTCGCCAGTCTTCAATGTCTGTCAAAATATGGCCCGGGTTGGCCCAGTCATAGTCTCGTACGCCGTTGGGCGGGTAGTGGGCCCAGCCACAGCGCCCTTCGCCGGGCCGGCCGACAAATTTGTTCCAAAATAAATCGAAGTCGATGTGCTTTAGCACGGCCTCGATCTGGTGCATGTGGTCTTCTACCGCTTCTGAGGGGCCACGCCCGTAGTTATAATGATAAACGGTGTAGGTTTTGCTTAAAACCGGCAAGTCAGTCGGATCGCGATCGCTGTTGCTGATGTCGCCGTACGGTCCGGCCATGTTCGACTCCCAAATATCGATTACACCGCCGTGATAGCCCCACAGCCAAACCTCCTTGATGCCGCGTTGTTCAACCCAGTGCTGAATGTCAATTCGGTGCATAATGGCATTATAGTCAGTCATCGGGACCTGATGCCCCCGCTTGGAACGGGTGGGCAGCGGCTCCAAAAATTCGATCGTATCGACGATTTGGTACTGTAAGCTGGGCTGAGCCGCAGGGTCCTTATAGCCGTGATAGCGGCTTCCTTCCTCCAACGCTTGCACAACTTGGCCGGTCGTTTGCCGGGTGTGATGGCGTATCTGCTGCAGGGGAGCCGCTACATCTCCGGTAACGGCTTGGTCAATGCGATCGCGTTTTAGTGGGAAATAGCTGACGACTAAAGTTGGAATCAAATAGATATCCGGTGCAGCCGGCCTGTTTGACCGATCTGAACTAATATGCAAATGCTCGACCTGGCTCTGGTCATCAGGCTCGACCAGCAGGGTCAGCCCGCGCACCCCGCTAACACGAATGGCCACTCCCCGGTCGATAGCAGCAATATTGCCGGCCAACTTGGCTTGCCAGCGCTCGCCGCGTACTTGTACGTAGCCCGTTGGCGACAGGCGTTGTTTGGCCACGCCGCGCAAGCCGACCAGAGCGTGGGCGGTGCCGCTTTTTTGCTCCCAGTCGTAGGCTCGCCACGTAACGGGAAACAAGATAACATCCTTGACGATCCATAAGGCAGTGCCGGCCCAGGTGACCCATGCCGGATATTCTAACCAGTATCGAAACAAAACCAGGCTGGCAGTCACCAGGACTATACCCGGAATCTGGAACAGGCTGTATCTTATGACAAGTCTCGGGGACCAATTTTTCCGGTTCATGGCTCCTGTTGACCTAAATTAATTTCCTCATTACGCTTTAAGATGTGTAAGTTGGCCGTCGCAGCGAAAAAATTTCCACATCAACGCCAGGTGACATTAAAACGTGGTCGGGATTTCCGTTTGGCTTAGTAAAACCGTCCAGCTCAATCACGTTGGCATCCCACTCGGGCACGTCGGCCTCACAAACAGGGTAAGGCGTGTGGTAAACCCGCCCGGTTGATAAATTGCTACTCCCCCGATCGTAGGCAAACAAAACATAGCGCTCGACCAAAAAGAACTCCAGCGTGTCCGGATCGGCCCGGCGAGTCGGACCGCTGGGCTGGTAGCGAAAGCGGGACCTCAGCCTGGGGTCGCTGCTTCGCCGCCGACAGGTGTAAGTAATTTCCCGATCGGTCTGGTCGACGGTGGCGCTCATCTCGGCATAAAAATAGGGTAACTTGAAAAAGGTGCGGGCCACCTGAACGGCCAGCCACTGATTAGCATCCAGCGAATAAAACCAGACCCCAGCCACGCCTTGCTCATCATAAACGTACGTGCGCAGATTGAGCTCCAAAAAATTGGCGAGACCCGGCACCGCAGGGCAAAAGCGAGGCCGAACATTGACCATAAAGAAAGGCACAATACCTAAATAGGCCTTGCCGTCAAAGGTGTCAACCCGCAAGCCGGGGGGTAGGGTACGTTGAATTTCATCCGGGTTGTAGGCCCAATGGAGAAAGAGCAAATGGTGCCAGCTTTGATACATTACCGGGCTGCGACTAAGTCGCTCTCTCAGGGCCAACCTGGCCGAAAGGGTCGGAGGAATCATTGCGTGTCCTTAAAATAGCTGATTCATCAATTTTATTCAGCCGCAAAATAATTTAGGCCCTTGATCAGGGACTCCGTTGTCAGCGAATTGGGTGGTGAGGTCATAAGCCAAAATAAGAGCAAACTAGTTGATGATGCGTACGCCCGCTTGGTTAAACGCGTCGGTAACCAAAGCCATCAACCGGGTGCGGGCACGAACGCCAAGTGCATATTGCGCTTTGGCCGACAGGGTTAGCTCGACGTGATTGGAGATGGTACCTTCCTCACTCAAAAATTCAGGCCGCTCAATGAGGCTGTTCACCTGGGCCTGGGCATTATCAGATACCTCTTCCAAAACCTGCAAGGCTTTTGACAAATCGTCGGTAGCAACGGTAACCTTAATCGTGGCTATGGAAAAGAGACCGCGCGATAGGTTCCGTACTACCCGTACATCGCCGTTGGGCACAATATATAACTCCCCCGTCGTGGAGCGAATATGAGTGGTCCGCAAATCAACCGCCTCAACCACGCCAATAATCGCTAAGAGTTCAACCTTATCCCCCACGGCAAATTGATCTTCGAAAATAAGTATCATTCCGGCCAGGTAGTCACTGATAAGTGGTCGCGCGGCGAACCCGAATCCGGCCGAGAATAAGGCGGCGGCAGTCAAGATTGAGCCGCCCGGAATTCCCAACCCCCGCAAAAGCACCACAAAGCCCATCAGATACACAACCACTTTGAACGCACTCCCAATCAGGGCCTGGAGAGTCATGAAACGTCGCGGCTGGACGTGGTCCCAAGCCATCCGGGCCTTTAGTGCTCTAACAACCAGCCAGCTGCCAACGTTTGCCGTAACCCAGGTGAAAAAGAGGATGATCAGGGTCCTAACCAACATGGCGATAGTTGTGTTGGCTATCAATAATTCGCTAAAACCGTTTAACATGGGTCCATTTTAATGACGAGTCCAATTGGAAATGACGTTCCCCTGAATTTCGACGATTTTCGAGTTTCTCGTCGGATTTCTGCGGAACTTGTGAGAACTCAACGAGATTAACTGCCAGGTTTGTTCGTCAAAATCCATTAGCGTTGATGATCCTCGATTAATTGTGGTACGGCCTCAAAATTTTTGCAAATTTCGACTGATTGCAAGGCTTACACTCGGCTTGTCCTAAATTTTTGGAAAAGACTGGCCCAGTCTGGAAATAAGCGTTCTTTTACGCCGGTACATATCTCCCGAAGACTGGGCCAGTCTGGCATTACTGAAATTCCCCTAAAATCCTGGACGCACCGCTTACGCCTAAAGAATAGACACCGTCAGAGTTGTCCGTATAATAAAGGTAATACTCTGACCGGCTGATGAGTCGAATCAATATCCCGGCTAAACTAACCGGCATGCTGGACGCACGAAAGGAAGAACCCGATGTCTGATAAAGAGCTGATTATGACCTTAGCCAAAGTCATTATTGCCGCGGCCTGGGCTGATGGCGATATAACTATTGAAGAGGTCAACAGCCTCAAAGATCTTTTGTTTAGGCTTCCGCACGTGGGTTCGGACCAGGAGATGCAAATGACCGCGCGGGAGTGGGCCAGGCTGGAAATCTACCTCGAGACACCGGTCGAGGCGGCGGAACGGGCCCGCTTGGTAAACGAGCTGCAGGCCAGGCTGCGGACCCCAAAAGATCGGGCCCTGGCCTTGGCGGCCCTGGAAGACCTAATTCAGGCTGATGGAATCGTCACTGATGCGGAACGTGCCGTGTCTGAAAAAATCAGGAACTCGCTTGAAGGGGTTGACTTGAGCATCTTTGGACAGATCGGACGATTAATTCGGGGACCGGTGCAGCGTCGAACAGCAGTCGTAGCCAACGCGCCTAATCGGGAGGAATATTTTGACGATTACGTTAAAAACAAGGTTTATTATAAGGTGCGGCAACGCCTGAATTGGGATGGCACCGAACTGGGTATTCCCGAGGCCGATTTGCGTAAGCTGAGTTTAGCCGGCGGTTTGATGGCGCGAGTGGCCTATGTTGACCAGGTTGTAACAGACGATGAATTTGCCATGATGATTGATGCGCTCAAAGCAGGCTGGGATATTTCGCCCGAGAGTGCATCCTTAGTGGCCGAGATTGCAGTTTCAGAAATTAGCGATGACCTGGATTACTTCCGCCTGGTGCGTGAATTTTTCACCAG
>JBFGLD010000603.1:0-4568 GCA_041576335.1 Anaerolineae bacterium
TCGCCCCGGTGACCAAGGCTACTCGAGTTTCGTTCATTTCAGTCGTCATCAAAGTCTCCGCGTCGATTTCCTGTTCAGACTTCTGCTTGGTGATTAAATTGCATTCAGCGGTGATCTAGCGGCCTCCGCTGTGGTGCGGGATGCGCGGCCCAGCCATACACGACTCAATGTCATTAAGTTAGCGCGGGGCTAATACCCACGGGGCACAGGGCGCCACCGCGCTGAGAGAGCGAAGCCCTGTGAGCCAAAACCAGGACGCTAAAGCGTCCCAGCCCGACCGCTTTGGGATTCTGTTGGCAACCATCAATTGCTGCGCCCTGGGGCTGAGGCTGAAGCCATCGGCCTGAGAGAGCCAAGCCCGTTCGGGCTAAAACCTAGCGCGAAGCGCTTTGCTCTTTCAGCGCGGCGGTTTTTAGCCCCGCGCCTCTGGGCAAGGCGACGAGTTTGCCAACAGAATCGCTTTGGCGCCGGCCGTCGGATTAGGATCAACGTCCTGGTTTTGGAAAAGCATCGCGCAGCGCCGGGAACCAAGTCTCTAACCGGCGCACAAACTCCGGATCTACCCCGGAGGCGCCGATGGCGTGCGGGGCCAAAGCCAATCCGCCAATAGCATAGCCAAGCGAAATAGCCATACCGCCTACGGCAAAGAAAACCGCCAGGGCCATGCCGCCCAAAGCCGCCCCGCCCACGGCGATGCCACCCAAGGCCAATAGGCCCAACCCCAGCCCCCCGACGGCCAAGCCACCCACGGCCAGCCCGCCCAGGGCCACCAGGCCAATGGCGATGTTGCCGATGGCGATGATCCCCCGGGCGACGCGCGGCCGCCCGGTCGTCGGATCAATTCCATTGGCGACGTGGATCAACGGCCAACCCAGCACTTCCGTCTGAGAGCGATATTCATAGCCCCAATGGACAGCCGGGTAGCCGGCCCCAACGCGAGGACGCCCGTCCAAGAACTCGCCGCAATAGCGGCACTTGACGGCCTCGTCTTTAATCAATTCTGCACAGAAGGGACAGGTTTTCATGGTTTGGTATCAGATGGACAGGGAAATTCGTGCTGTCCCTGCGTCCGCTTTTTCTATGGTAAATCCAGCAACCCTGCCGCGATCTGTGCCCACTCCGCCTTGAGCGACATTTCCGGCAGCGGTTTGTTAGCCCGGCGATACCAATATCCGGCATTCGAGATGTCACCTTCTTCTCGGTGGAGGTAGGCGTGTATCCAGGCCGCGTCAACCCCGTTCAGGTCTTGTACAAGACGATGGGCTGTGTCCCACTCACCTTTGCCCGCGTACCACAAGGCTTCGAGATGTTTAGAGACACCGGTTGGCGGCGTTTCTCGGGCTAGTGAGGATTTAAATTCGTCTAGAGTCATTGGATTTGCCTCATGCTTAATTGAAGCTTAAGTGCGATTGAAATCGCTTCTGCAGGGCTAAAGCCGCGATGTCCGCCTGCGCGGACAGGCAATCTTTAGCCCGCGTAGGCGGGCTTTGTGGTCGAATGGCCCGATAAGGGTGACTTCAGTCGCGCCAGCCTGAGTAGTTCTACAATGTCACACTGGACAAATGTTTTGATGGTCGTGTCATTCTGAGCGATCCATCGTCGAGAGCAAATTACCTTGGTCTTAGACCATCGCCGTTGGTCCCGCCTCTGATGGGCTCAAGCGAAGAATCCACAGAACGGCGGGTGAACCGCTTAGCCTAGGTGGCCAAAAGAAAAGCCCGGTTATCTTTTTGCCAAACACCCCAGCCTGTTAGTTACGCTATTAGGGACACTTCACTCCGCTCCGATGCTCTCCGCTTCGTTCAGTGTGACATGGCCGTCTGTTCGATTCAAATGTGACACTGTAGAAGTAGTTACCACATGTCTAAATATCATAAGTATAAATATTGAATTGACAAGCTATGCGTAAAGATTCTTGCAGTTCAATCTTGACAAACCGAACGGGTGCGTCCCAGATTTTAGGCGAGTTTCGGTAATACCAGACTGGCCCAGTCTTCAAGAGATATGTATCCACGTAAAAGAACGCTTATTTCCAGACTGGGCCGGTCTTTTCCAAAAATCTAGAACAGACCCAAACCGAACTGAGATTTGTTTATCTGGGCACGGCTTTTAGCACGCTGACATCGTATCGCCGGTGCAGATCTTACTCCCAAGCCGGCAGGTTGCGCAGCTCGGCCAGGTCAGTCATCGTCGTTTCGAAAGCCTGCATGGTTGTCTTGACCGCACCTTGCCAATATAACAAATCACCGATCATTACATCGCAAAAAAAGGGGACCAAGATGAAATCGCCTTTCGGCAGGGCTTTGCCCAAGCCGTGCATAAAGATAGGTACAATCGGCACCTGGGGATGGCGTTCAACCAGGCGAGCAATCCCTGTTTTGAATTGGCCCATCTCCTCCGGTGTGCCGCGCGAACCCTCGGGAAACAAGACCAAGATCTCGTCTTGGGACAGAGCTGCCGACAGTTCGGCCAGGGGATCGCTATTTTGGGCGCGGCCTTGGCGCTCGATCGGGATGATATGCATGATATTTAAACTAAACCAGGCCAGCAGCTTGTTTTTCAAGAAATAATCTGCCGCCGCCACCGGCCGAACGTTTCTTAATTTAGATAGGGGCCAGAGAGACATAAGCACCAAGGTATCGAGATGGCTGTTGTGATTAGCGGCAATAATGGCTGGTCCCTCGAGCGGCAGCCGCTTCTGGCCCTGGATGTTAAGACCAATCACAATCAGAATCAGGGGGCGAATTATCAATACAAAAAAAATGGCTTGTAGCAGTTTCATGATCATTTACCGGGGCATTATTTTTTTTAACCCAAATTGCGGCTAAAGTAGTTAACAACTTACTTATGGATTGAAGACCTGCTGCAGTTCTCCCCATGCCACAGGATTAATAGTGCAAGTAAACTACCCAATAAAAAAACAGGGGCGCGGTGAAGATCAGCGAATCGATCCGGTTCAAGACACCCCCTTGGCCGGGGGTCATGGTGCCGCGGTCCTTCAATTGAAGGTCGCGCTTGATGGCCGACATCGTCGTATAGCCGGTAAAGCTCCCCACGGCGACGAGCAAACCCGCCCCAATGGCCTCGGCTGCGCTCAATGGGGATAACAGCGGCGCTGCCAGCCAGGCCAATAAGGCCGTCGTGCCCATACTTCCAACCAGGCTGGCCCAATTTCGGGTGGTGCTTACTTTGAGCTTGAGCCAAGACTGGGTGAACATTTTGCCAAAAACGAATTGGGCAACATCGCTCAGTTGGGTTAATATCACCAAAAACAGAAAGAGACCCACCCCTCCGGCCTGGGGGTTGTTTTCCGCCGGCAGCACGAGCAAGTAAGCCAGATGGCCCAGGCTGCAGACGGTCAGGATAAGGCCCCAATTGAGGCTGCTGTAGGCTTTGAGAAAGCCCTGGGTTTCCCCAATGACCACCATGATCAGCGCCAAAAAGATAAAAATATAGAGCAAGATAAAGGCCAGAAAGGCTTCAAACCAACCGTTCCAGATCAAAGTGAACTGAATCGGAACGGCCAGGTAAGCAAAAAACAAAACCCGGCGATCGGCGCGGCGGGTCGGGGTAATCGATAAGAATTCTTTTAGGGCCAAGAAAGAGATAAAAGCGATAAAGAAAAGCAAATAATTGCGACTGACAGTAATGCTCAAGACAAAGAAGCCGATTACGATCCAATCAAACTGGAGGCGGTAACCAATCTTAGGCAAGTTTTGGCTCGGCCTCAGCCATTGGAGCAGCCAGTAACCCACCGTCGCCAGCCCCAGAATAAGGATGACGGCAAACGTTACTACCGTCAGATCGGGATATCTTTGAAAATCTTGCACGAATAGGCCTTCTTTACGAGGCGATAAGAACGACGGCAAAGAGTGCCGCGGCCACGCCACCCCACTGTTGAGGCACCAATTTTTCTCTTAAAATGAACCAGGCCAAACAAATTGTCGCGGCAGGATACAGCGAGGCGAGGACAGCCGCGATATCGAGCCGGCCGGCCTGGGCGGCCAGGGTAAAAAAGGCGTTACCGCCGGCATCTAGAATTCCGGCCAGGGCAATAACCGGCCAGCGCCTTATCGTCAGCACCTCTCTTTGTCGCCTCAGGGAAACGAACAGCAGCAGCAGGCCAATCGAGGCCAGCCTGGCGGCTACCAAAGGCCACACCACAGCACCGGTACTCATCCGGTCGATCAGGATAAAAAACAAGCCGAAGCCTAAACCGGCTACCAGCGGCAAGCCCAGTTCAACAACCTGGGGTCTTTCATTATTGCCGCTGCGCGAGATGAACCACACCGCACAGAGCGCAATCACAAAGCCGGCTAAGTGCTGGGGAGCCGGTAACCCTTCTCTGAAAAAGCCGAAGACGACAGGCACGACGGCCGTCACAACGGCAGCCACCGGGGCCACAATCCCCATCCGCCCCACTGCCAGCCCCCGGTACAAAGCGACCAAGCCAATCACCCCGGAAATACCGGCTGCCGCTCCTAAAAGCATATCAGCCGGAGCCGAAAATGGCTCCAATATTAACAGTGCCACCGCGATCAAGAAGATGACCCCAACAAATTGGGACA
>JBFGLD010000604.1:0-4558 GCA_041576335.1 Anaerolineae bacterium
CCCTTTTCAGGGGGCCAAAGGGGGCCAGGTTGGCGCTGCTGGCATTGTCTACCCGCCAGGCCACTAAAACAGGATCGCCCACGCGGATAACCTCCTGGCTGACCGTTAAGGTTACTTCCGGCGGTAACAGGCCAATATCGATGGCTTTGGAGTCGCTCAAGCCAAAAATATTGGTGGCCTCGACCGTTAATGTGTATGGTTTGCTCAAGCCCTCTAAAAAGGTATACTCGTCACCGATATCTAAATCAGTTTTGATTAATTCCGAGTCTACTGCCAAATCCACACTGGCGCCCCAGGTATTACCCCCAATCACCCAAGTGACCATAAATGGCTGGTTGATCGCAGGGTCGAACGGGTTTAGTACAATGTTTTCCACAATCGGCTTGAGGGCAATCAAGCGGCTTGTAAGAAAACATATTGCCACCAGCAGGGCCAGAATCACCACATGGGCCCCAAAGCGGGCAGGTACCAGGCCTCGGGTAAGCACTTCGCCCGCCAGGGTTTGGGACTGTTCATCCAAGCTGACCGCTACCGAAAACGGATGCCGTTCCAAGTTCTGGATGAGGGGCCTGCTGCCAATGGCCAATAATTGGTTAGGCGCGGCCTGGAAGCTAATGGTTCGCATTTGACCGGCAGGAATCTGCAAGCGTTCACGGCCGGGTTTGAACCTGACCTTGCCGGTGGCTTCGTGCCAGCGTACCAGAAAAGTTTCAGACCCGTTGCCTTCGTTAGAGATTGCAACCTGGCCCTGGCTGCCGCCGTCGATACGTCCCTTTTCCGGCAGCAACTGGCAGCTAAATTGGGTAAAGCGGCTGAGCGTCAACGGTTTCTTGACGATGACCTGGCGTCCGGGCATATCTGCGCTGTGAACCCTGATGATTAGGTTATGGCGTCCCATCTGGCTGGAAGGAGCGCGCGGTGGTTCAACGGCGAAACGGATTTCCTGGTGCCGGTTCGGGCCCAGTTTGATCTGCCGCGGCAGATCGGGCAGCCACTCCGAAGGGATACCGTCGATAGAAAAATTGAACGACCTGGTCGCTTCGGTTAAGTTGGTCAGGGTAAAGGCAAACGGCGTGCGCTGCCCGGGAGTCACAAACAAAAAACCGGCGGGGTTGTATTCGACCTTGACCAGCTCGGCTTGGGGAGTACTAATCACAGTTGGAGTCGAGACCGAGATTGGGTTGGAAGGTATCGTCCGGCCAACCGGCGGGGTAGGCGGGCGTGACGGGTCTTCAGCAGTAGGTTCCGCTCTTACTTGGCGAGGAGTCGCCGCGGATTTGGCCGGCGGCGTTGGGGCACTGGCTCGGGGGCGCGGGGTAGGGATTTCGTTGGCCGGCGTTAGAGTACGTTCCAGCGTCACGTTGGCCAGGGCCTCGGCCAGGGCCTCGGCGCTTTGGAAGCGATCTTCAGGATTTTTGGCCAGGGCCTTGAGGATGATCTGTTCCAAGGCTTCCGGTAAGTTGGGCCGGTATTGGCGCGGCGGTGCTGGTGGAATTTCGCCGTGCTGGCGCTGCGCCTGGGAAATGGTTTTAACCTCGAAAGGCACGCGTCGCGTGGCTAATTCATACAGGATAATTCCCAGAGCATAAACATCACTGCGGGCGTCCGCCGCTTCCTCCTGAAGCTGTTCCGGGGCCAAATATTGTAACGTACCCGGCAAAACATCGATGTCGGTGGAGGGTTCAAGAAAGAGCATCTTCTTTGAGCCTAGATCGGTCCAGGCCGGTAAGCCCAGATCTGCTAAAAAGGGCCGAGGAAATGCCGTTCCTTTGGCCGGGGCGGCCAAGAGAATATTTTCGGGTTTTAGGGCCCGGTGGAAAATCTGGTTGCGGTGGGCGAAATCTAATATTAAACAGATTTGGCGAAGAATATGGATGGCTTCATACAGAGTTGGCGTGGGACGATATTGGCGCAAATTACCTGTTGGAATAAGTTCCATAACGATGTAATTTGGCACGCCAGCCTTGCTCACGTTAATATCAAAAATTTCGATGATGTCGGGGTGTTCAAGACGCGCAGCCGTATTCAGCCAGGTTTGGAACGGCTGTTCCAGCTCAGGCTGTGCCGCAAATTTCGGATCCAGGAATTTTACGGCTACCTCACGCGCCTGCTCCAGATCGTAAGCCTTAAAGGTAGCTCCTCTTGCCCCTTCACCGATTAATTCATCAAGGCGATAGTTATCTCTAACGCGACCAACTAATCGCTTCAAAACGATTTCTCCCAGTTGCAGACCGAAAGTCCGAGAGTGTCAAGCGCGTGTCGATCCGCTTGTTGCAGCCGTCCGCAGAATCGTGGCAGCGTGCGACAAGGGGCCATCTAAAGGGCCAATCACTTGAGTGGTAATCCGGAAACCAGCGGTCATATCCAGTGTAATTTGTACCAGATTTTCAGGATTATGTCAATAAACCGCGGGGCTCATACCCAAAGAGCACAGGCGTCGCCACATTGAGAGAGTGAAGCCTTTCGCGCTGGGATTAGCCCGAAGGGCTTCGCCCTGTTAGCCGGATAGGGCCTATTCGCTGCGGGTATCAGCCTCAGGCGTTAACGGCGATGATTTGGCCGGCATACACGTTTGCTCACAGAATCAGTGGGTGTAGGCGTTAACCGAATTGGTAGTCGCTTTCTCAAGTTTCTGCCCAAATTTCGCAGGCGGTATCAACGACCAGCCGGAGCCTGGCCCACTGGTCGGCAGCAGCCGCGGGCTTTTAGTAATTTTCCAGCCAATCTCGCTGATAGTAAGCCACAATCAGTTGCAGCAAATTGATCGTATAATGAGCGGCGAGCGGTACCAGGAGCGTGCCGGTCCAGATGAAAAGCAGACAAAAAAAGACATTAATGGTTCCGGTCAGGACAACGCCAAGGATTCCCTGCGGTTGGTGCATTAACCCAAAAATGACCGAAGTTCCCACAATGAGCAAGGTAAGGGAAACATCTGCCCCAAAGACACCCAACCATAAGGTCCGGAAGAGCAGCTCCTCCATCGCCACGGCCGGGATAAGGGCCAGGCTAACCGGTATCCATTCGGCCGGCCGGCTAGGCAAAATACTGCGAATGATAATAGGTGAGTAGATGTGCCGGCCAATATGGTTTACAGCCCACCAGGTAAGAAAATAAATACAGACCTGAGTAGCAATGCCAATCCCCAGCCCCAGCCCGGCATTCCAAAGCGGGTTGGTAATCATCAAGCCTAGTTGGTCTGCCGGCAGTCCGCTTAGCCAGGCTAAAAATAAGCAAGCTCCGACCAACAGCACGCGGACAAGGAACTCGGGTGGCGAGAGCAGTAGGTTAAAATTGGGTTGATATGATTTGAGGAGTAAATTACTTTGATACGTAACCCAGGCCAGAAACGCAGTCAACAGTAAAATAGCTAATCGGGTGAGATTTAACCACAACTCAGGAAAGACGATAATAACCACCCCGCACAATCGGTCGCTTAACAACAAAGCTGATGTCCAATGTTTTAGCCCAGAATTGTGGATACGTCAAAAAAGTTGCGGGCACCGCGACCTCGCGACGACGTGCCGGAACCCTGGTAATGCGTAGTTTTTGCGGAACCACCCCCTAAAAATCCGAAGATTTACGGTTCACAGCAGAATGTCCATGCCATATACTGGCAGCAATAACTAACAAGCAGGAATGATCAAGAAGTCCATAGCTCGATTAGAGATGTAGAACCGTCGATAAGTGAGTTGGTGAGTCAAGTATGTTTGGAGTTGACAAATTGTGGGTTGCCGGATTACTATTGGATCTGATGCGTCCGCCTTAGCCGGTCAGGACAATTGAGATTTCTGAACAACGGAGAAGCCAGATGAGTTTAAAGCCTAACAGAGAGTCAGTCAGTAGTGGTACGGCCTGGGAAGCACTCGCTGGTTATGCCCGTGCCGTTCGTGTGGGCAAACGGATCCTCGTTTCGGGCACCACTGCAACCGGGCCGGATGGCGTCGTCGGCACGAATGACCCCGAAGCGCAAACACACTTCATCATTGAAAAAATTGAAGCGGCTATCAGGCAGTTGGGTGGCACCCTCGCCGACGTGGTCCGGACGAGGATTTATCTAAGAGATATTAACCACTGGGAAGCGGTTGCTCGTGCCCACGGCGAGCACTTTGCATCGATTCGGCCGGCCAACACCTTGGTTCAGGCGCTGTTGGTGGGCGACGACTATTTAGTTGTAATTGAAGCAGAAGCTGTTATCGGAGCCGGCGATGCGCTTTAGCCTGCGCCTCAATAACGACTTGACCCTTGCGGACTATATTGCGCTAGCACAGACTGCCGAGCAGGCCGGTTTTGACCAAGTTTGGGTTAGCAACGATCTCTTCCTGCGCAGTGCACCGGTCATTCTTTCGGCATTGGGGACGGCAACCGAGCGAATCGAAATTGGCAGCGGAATTTTGAATCCCTACACAATCCATCCGGCCGAGATTGCCATGTTGGCTGCGACGATGGACGAGCTGATCCGCCAACAGCGTCAAGGACCGGATCGGGCTGGCGATGATCGACGCCGCGGAGCGGGACGGGCTGGTCGCGCCAGGACGGACCGTGCTCGTGGAGCCGACCA
>JBFGLD010000605.1:0-4548 GCA_041576335.1 Anaerolineae bacterium
ACCGCCGGTTGCTCTAGCCGACCGCCTGCCTGGTCAGGTTCACTCTCCTATGGCTGAGAGTGGGTTTATACCTCTACTACTTCGCGCCTCGTGGCGCACCGCAACTTGCCCATTTAGAATAATTTCAGGTTGCGACTATTATGCCTCCGGTTGAATATCACCCTTGAAAAGGTCAGCCATCAATCAATTTATCGAACTCAAAGGAGAGAGCCATGATCCCATATGGAGGATTACCGTTGTTTCAAGGTGAGTTGCAATGCAGTTCATTTTGGCCGGCCTAAACCTATCCTATCACACCAGACTCAGCCAGCTAATAGAGGATGATCGATGCGGGGCAAGCTTCGACCTCTAGCCGATACTGCAAAATTATCCCCTAGCGTTTAACTACGTCCTAAGGCCTTGCCCAAACCGAGGCGTAGGAATTCCAATCGACTAGATGAGACAAAAGTCACAGATCTATTTTACAAAAAAATGATATAATGTCTGCGGGGCAATTTAGCCACGTTCTCAATACCTCTACTCTGCCACCACATTCCGCTTTACCGCTATGCCGTTGGCCCCAAATGAGCTTGAACGATTTTAGCTTCTCATCCGAGCCGGAGCCACCATCCAAACGATATATGCTTTGCTGGCGATGCCTACCGGCCATATTAACTCTAACAAAATTTCCCAACTCAGCACGATAGGTTCATATAACCCATCGTCATAGGCTAGCAGCCAGATACAGACTTGAAACATCTGCATGCATTCGATGGGGAATCGTCAATCTCTCAATTTCACCGCTACACCGGTACATGAAAGGGTTTGAGCATTTTTTTGCTTTCATGGTCTACGGCTAAGGCCGCCCCGGATCTAATTCGGCCGGGTCCGGACCATGGCTACCGCTACTAAGCAGTCGGGAGGAACCGATGCTTAACAACCAAAGCCAGGCAGCGGACAATCGAGAAGCCTCCAGCGGAAGAACCACCTCTGAACAAAATCGTATAGCCCCGCCGGCGATTTCCCTGCCCAAAGGCGGCGGCGCCATCCGCGGTATCGGCGAAAAGTTCGCCGCCAATCCGGTCACGGGTACGGGCTCGATGTCCGTACCGATTGCCACCAGCCCTGGCCGCTCCGGCTTTGGGCCACAACTCTCACTTGCCTACGACTCTGGCGCCGGCAACGGCCCGTTCGGATTCGGCTGGAGCCTGTCCCTTCCCTCTATCACCCGCAAGACAGACAAGGGTCTGCCGCAGTACTGCGATGCCGAGGAATCTGATATCTTCATTCTTTCCGGCGCGGAAGATCTGGTGCCGGAGTTTGAAAAGGATGCCACAGGCAATTGGGTCATCCAGGATGGCCGGCATATCGTATACGACAGATCGCGGACGGTGGATGGCCTCACCTACCGTGTTCGTCGCTATCGCCCCCGCATTGAGGGACTGTTTGCCCGGATTGAGCGTTGGACCCGCCAAAGCGACGGCGATATCCACTGGCGCTCCATTTCCAAAGACAATATCCTCTCCATTTACGGTAAGGATGAGCATTCCCGCATCGCTGACCCCGAAGATTCCAGCCGCATCTTTAGTTGGCTGATCTGCGAAACGCGTGACGACAAGGGCAACGCCGTTCTGTACGAGTACAAGCCTGAAGATAGCGCCGGAGTCGATTTGACCCAGGCCCACGAGCGCAACCGCGGCGACCACGAGGACCCCCGGCGTACGGCTAACCGTTATCTTAAGCGCATCCGCTACGGCAACCGTGTACCCTTATTGGACAACGCCGGGCAGCGACCGCGTTGGCTGACCCCCGCCCAGCTCCGGACCGCCGACTGGATGTTCGAGCTCGTGTTTGACTATGAGGATCACCACCCGACCGCCCCCAAGCCTGGAGACGACGAAGAGAAAGACGCCTCGGGGAAGCTCAAGCGGCAATGGGCCTGCCGCCAGGACCCGTTTTCCTCGTATCGCGCCGGCTTTGAGGTCCGTACCTACCGGCTCTGCCAGCGGGTGCTGATGTTCCATCACTTCCCCGACGAAGAAGATGTGGGTAACAACTGTCTGGTGCGCTCTACGGACTTTACCTATTCCCACGAAGAAGATCCAACCAACATTCGCAACCCCGTCTACACCTTCCTTAACGCCGTCACCCAAACCGGCTACAAGCGCGACGGCGATCGCTACCTGAAACGCAGCCTGCCGCCGATCGAATTCGAGTACACGCAGCCCATTGTGCAGGACACAATGGAAGAAGTCGACGCCCAGAGCCTGGAGAACCTGCCCATAGGGCTGGACAACGCGGCCTATCAGTGGACCGACCTGCATGGAGAAGGTATCCCGGGCATCCTCACCGAACAGGCTGACGCCTGGTTCTACAAACGCACCCTCAGCCCGATCAATATAAAACCGGGTAACGGCGCGGCGCGCGTTGAAGCGAAGTTCGGGCCGGTCGAGTTGGTCGCCGCCAAACCGAACCTTGCCCTGGCCGGCGGGGCCCAGTTCATGGACCTGGCCGGCGATGGCCAGCCCGACCTAGTGGTGCTGGACGGTCCCATGCCGGGCCTGTACGAACATGACGGCGATGAAGACTGGCAGCCCTTCCGGCCTTTCACCGCCCGCCTCAACCGCGACATGCGTGATCCCAACCTGAAATTTGTGGATCTGGACGGCGACGGCCACGCCGATGTGCTCATTACCGAAGACGATGCCTTCGTCTGGCACGCCTCGCTGGCCGAGGCGGGCTTCGGTCCGGCCCGCCGCGTTCAGAAGGTACTGGATGAGGAAAAAGGCCCGCGGCTCGTTTTTGCCGACGGCACCCAGTCGGTCTACCTGGCTGACCTGTCTGGCGATGGTCTAAGCGATCTGGCCCGTATCCGTAACGGCGAAATCTGTTACTGGCCTAATCTGGGCTACGGCCGTTTCGGGGCCAAGGTGACCATGGACAACCCGCCCGATTTCGATCAATATGGCGACTTTGACCAGCAGCGTATTCGGCTGGCCGACATAGACGGCACCGGCACCACCGATATCTTCTACCTTGGTCGGGGCGAGGTCCGCTTCTGGTTTAACCAAGCCGGCAACAGTTGGAGCGACACCAATCGCTTGAGGAATTTTCCGTACATCGACAACTTGGCCTCAGTCCAGGTGACCGATCTGAAAGGCAACGGCACGGCCTGTCTGGTCTGGTCATCGCCCCTCCCCGGCGACGCGACGCAATCGATGCGCTATATTGACCTGATAGGCGGGCAGAAGCCGCACCTGCTGGTCAAGACTATCAACAACCTCGGGGCCGAAACGTGTGTTGAGTACGCGCCTTCAACCAAGTTTTACTTGCAGGACAAGTACGCCGGCAAACCCTGGCTCACCCGGCTCCCTTTTCCGGTGCACGTCGTCGAGCGGGTCGAGACAGTTGACCACATCAGCCGCAACCGCTTTGTCAGCCGCTACGCCTACCACCACGGCTACTTTGACGGCGAAGAGCGCGAGTTCCGCGGCTTCGGCATGGTCGAGCAATGGGATACCGAGGCGTTCGAGGACTACGTGGTAGGCGTAAAACGCTTCGAGGGTGATCAAGAATTAGCCCCTGAGCTTTACCAACCTCCGGTCACAACCCGCACCTGGTATCACACCGGCGCATTCTTTGCCCAAGACGATATCTTGCACCAGTTCCGAAATGAGTACTATCAGCAAGAACAACTCCTCCCGGAGCCGGCCTTGCCGGCAGGATTGGACGGGCCCGAATTGCGCGAGTGTCTGCGAGCCTTGAAAGGATTGCCGCTACGCCAAGAGCTTTACAGCTTTGATGATTCGGCGCAGGCCCAACATCCATATAGGGTCGTTGAAAATTCCTTCGAGATTAGGCTGCTTCAGCCGCACGGAGAGCAAGCGCAGGCCGTCTTTTTCCCGGTAGGCAGGGAGTCGGTCTCGCTGAACTACGAACGGAATCCCGTTGACCCGCGTATAGCTCACAGCCTGAGCCTGGAGGTAGATCAGTATGGCAATCTACGCAAATCTTGCTCGGTGATCTACGGCCGCCAAATTGCCGATCCTAGCCTGCCCTCTGAAGTGACTCGCGATCAGCGGAAGCTCTATATCACCTACGCCGAAATGGATTACACCCCAGACATTGACCGTGAGAATCCGGCGACCACCTACCGGCTGCGCGTGCCGTATGAGTCGCGACGCTACGAGATTACCGGCATCGCACCGGCAGCCGGCCTGTTCCGTTTTGCTGAAATTAAGGCTCAAATAGGCGGTGCGGCCGACATTGCGTACGAAGTAGTGGCCGATGGCGCAATGCCGGAAAAACGTCTGCTCTTGCAGGGCCGAACCCTCTTTCTCGACAACAGTCTAGCCCCTTTGCCTTTAGGCCAATGGGATACGCTGGGCCTGGGACATCAGAGCTATCAACTGGCATTTACGCCGAGCGTAACCGGCGCTTATTACGGGGGCAGGGTTACGGATTCTGATTTCAGGGCAGCCGGCTACATTCACTTTGAAGGCGATGACAACTGGTGGATTCCGTCCGGCGCAGTTGTATACGCCGCCAATCCGGCCGATCATTTCTACC
>JBFGLD010000606.1:0-4547 GCA_041576335.1 Anaerolineae bacterium
ACCGCTCACATTTATGGAGACCCACCTGAATCCTTATGCACGGAAGATTCGCCGTTTGGCTATGGACTTGCTCCATTTGTTGGACAGGCTTGGGAAAAAGCATATAAAGAAGCCGTCCTTCCAAGTATGCGTAAAGTAGTCTTTAGAACCAGCTTTGTTTTGGGACGTACTGGTGGAGCGTTACCACGATTGGCGTTTATTGCAAGAATTGGTTTGGGCGGAAAGGTTGGACATGGTAATCAAGGTATAAGCTGGTTACATGAAGAGGATATGAATAGGCTTTTCACTCGTGCAATTACTAATGAAAATATGAAAGGTGTCTATCTAGCAACTGCACCAAACCCTGTATCAAATGCAGAATTTATGCTTCAATTAAGAAGAGCAATTGGAGTACCAATAGGATTACCAGCTATGTCATGGATGGTAAAAATAGGTGCACCCTTGATCTTAAATACTGATCCAGAACTTGCATTATATGGGCGATATTGTATTTCTAGTCGATTAGAAGAAGAGGGTTTTGAATTTAAATATCCAAATATTGACACTGCCTTACAAGACATATATTCAAACAAAAATGAAAAATCCCCCTAGATCACAGAACGAGAAGAAAAGTGCTCAAATCCATCGGCTAACCACGAAAAGCAGAGGCAGCTTCAAAGTCCAAGCAGGTGAGGCTAACAAGGGCATCAGGCCGATGCCACAAAGCTGGTTTTTATTACGGTTGGGTGCCTCATTTTGAGCCTGTTTTCCGGCAAAGGTATCGCAGGTGGGCTTATGCCCAGGCCGTTCTGCGGCCAATGAGAGGTGATGATTTGATGACAGAGTAGATCGGCTGCTTGAACTGCTGCCGACCGAGGAGTTCAAGCGAGTGGAGCCAGAGGATTATGAGAAGATTAAGAAGCAGCCGGGGTTTATGAGTATCCGTGCCTGCGGGGTCTGAAGATTCAAATAGTTAGCTGGCAGCAAAAACTGATTTACACCAAGTTTGATTCTGGGGTAAGATGTTGAGGTTCAACTGCTTCGGGTTCTTTATGATCTGGCTGGCAATTCTGCTCGGTGCTTGTCAAGCAAGCCCTGGCAATGCGGTCGTCATCGACACCGCTTCCTCGCGCGCAGAAGTCCGGGCATTAATGGGCGAGCCCGAGCGAGTGCAAGAATTTATACTGCCGGAGACGCCCTTTTTTGGACCGCAAGAAAGCTTAGCGGATCTAATGCCAGCCGGAACTTGGGTGGAAGAGTGGGTATATACTGTGGGCGAAGACGAACTGTATGTCTGGTTTGCGGGTGAGGAGGGGCAAACCAAAGACCAATGGCGGGTCATTGAGACAGCGCGCTATCCAGCTGGGGCAGTCTATTGAGGCAGGATAGGTCCAAAAAATCAGCTGCCAGCTAACATCCGCTGCAGCAGACTGCGGCTGCGCCGCTTGCCAATCGGGCCCCCATAACAGAATAGGTGACTTCGAAGATTTTCTCGATTGGCCTGGTCCGCCACTGCTGCTGAGCTCTATAGTTATGCACACGATCCTTTCGATGGGGAAGGTTTTCCATGAGTAGTTGGTTCAGCCCGAAGACGGAAAAACGTGTGAGCCCGATCGAGGGGCGTGGGCTCTTCGCCCGGGAGGCCATCGCGGGCGGAGAAATCGTCGCCGTCAAAGGCGGCGCCATTATGGACTCCACCACGTTCGCGCTCGTCCGAGACGAGGTCTCGCCTGCTGATATTCAGGTGGAGGATGACCTCTACCTGGCGCCTCGAAGTGCCGAGGAGGTAGCAGCGAACATCCTTTGCCTCAACCACGCTTGCCGACCGAATGTCGGGGTTAGGGGTCAGATCACCTTCGTGGCCATGCATGACATTCCCGCTGGGGCCGAGTTGACCATCGACTACGCGATGATCGACGGCGATCCAGACGAGCGAATGGAATGCTCGTGCGGCGCACCAGAGTGCCGCAAGGTCATCACGGGTCGTGACTGGCGACGGCCTGAGCTTCGACGGCGCTATGCAGGCTACTTTTCACGGTACCTTCAAGAGCGGATCAATGCCGAGGGTGCATAAAACGCAATACCAGCGTTTTATCAAGGGGTCTATCGAATCTAATAGTTGGCAGGCCTGTTGCAGATTGATGGTTGGTATTTTATCATCCTTCGATTTGATTTGCCTTGAGGCACGGTTGCGCAAATGATCTATCTATGGATATCAGTAGGACATCAATTGAGGTAAGGAGAATATTCGAAGATGGCCGGTCATGAGTTCTACAAGGCACACGGGAAGGATTGGGACATCAAAAAAGCCTTCTTGAATGGAGGCCACCAATCACCCATTAATCTGCAGCAAGGACCCAACGGCGCTGCCCACCTGGGCGTACGCTACGGTGCCGCGAAGGTGGGGCACTTGATCAATAATGAACTCACCTGGGAAGTCCATTACCACGGTGATTACGGAGGCACTTTGTTCTTCGGTGGCCGGATGTTCACGCTCGTGCAGTTTCACTTTCACGCCCCGAGCGAGCACACGGTGGAAGGTATAGACTTCAGTCCGAATTATCCGAAAGGTCACTATTCGATGGAAGTACACTTGGTTCATTCGGATATCCGTCCGTGGGATAAGGAGATCGAAAAAACCGGCAAACACCTGGCCGTGATTGCGGTTATGTTTATAGAGGGAACAGACAACCCATTTCTGGCGAAGTTCTGGAAAGACATGCCAAGGCATCAAGAAGAGAAGCCCTCCGCCAATCTGAGTCTCGACGCCGAGGAGCTGTTACCCAAAAACCGCGCCTACCAAACCTACACTGGGTCACTAACCACCCCGCCTTGCTCCGATCAGGTGACCTGGATCGTACTGAACGAACCAATCGAGGCTTCTAAAAATCAGATTGACCAACTCCGTAAGAATATGCAGGACCTTGCGGGCGCTGACAACTACCGCGCGGTACAGACAAATAAGCCCTGTGTCCAATATTCCCCTCGCGGCGGCGCTAGCGTCTTTGGCGAGTGAGGAGATACAAAACGTTGCTCAGTTACAGCTGGGGGTCATCCTACTTAAGCTTGACCTTTTGGCTGGGCCCCGATGGCTAGGCTCGGATCGTCCAAAGCCGGACTCAGCAACGACACCCTGAAAATGAACTTAACCGGTAGCCAGGTCAAGGAAAAGAAGGCCGCGCAGTAAGGTAGATGTGGTGAGTAGTTCATATGAAGGACTGGGACTCCGGCCAGCAAACGGTTTTGTTTGGCATGGGTGTATTGTAACACAACCAAGGGGAAAGTGGTGAACCAAAATCGGGCAGATGGCCTTTTTATAGATTCAGCGAAAATTCCAACGCTAAGGATTCAACTCATCCGGTCGTCTGAACACTCATCAACTTGGAATCTGCTTCTATTTCGTGGACCCTACCTTACCAGGTTACACTTTTCCAGGCTGGCGCTGGGCATCCTTAAAAATAGATGCGTGAGAGCTGTGAAGGCGAAGAAACAAAACTCCAGGATTTTGAGAATCCAGAATCCTGAGTAAGGTAAACTAGGGATGTCACCCCCTCCTCTTCACACTAACGGACCTCAAAGTTCAAGAATACCAATTCTATCATCCCAAACCTTAGAAAGTGTGCTCAATAAAATTCATTATTTTATTAAATCTTGGAGGTTAGAGTTATGAAAAAATTCATTGTTGTTTACCACGCCCCACTATCAGCTACTGAACAAATGGCGCAGGCCAGCCCGGAAGAGATGCAGAAGGGTATGGAGCCCTGGATGGCATGGGCAGAAAAGTGTGGTGACGGCCTGGTGGACATGGGCTCACCCCTGGCCAATGGGCAGAAGGTGACTGAAGCAGGCACAACCCCCAGCAACAAAAGTGTAGTTGGGTACTCTGTTTTGCAAGCCAACAGTATGAAAGAAGCAGTGGAAATGCTGCACGGTCATCCGCATCTTGGCTGGGCAGAAGGCTGTGAGATCGAAGTCCACGAATCCATGGCCTTGCCAGGAATGTAAGTTATAAACAACCTATTGCTGGAGCAGAGCGTTGCCCTATTCAACTATACTCAGGGTCAGCTCTCGTCCATTATTTCAATAACAGATGAGTTCACCTTGTTCCGGCAACGACATAAACCAAGTAGGTCTCAGGATTAGTCATATCAATCTAAACTGTGTTATTCCCATTTTGAAATGCAGACTAGCGGGCTCCTTGACCCAGGCGGTCTGAAAGCGGTCACTCTCTTAGGGCTTCCAGTAGTAACCGGTAGATCTCCCACGCCAAGCCCAGCTTATAACCTCCCTGCTCACCCCTGGCGGGAATAGATCTCCTGGGTGGTGGGTGCTTCCGGGGTAGAGTGGTCTAACAGTTCGGCAAAGTTGACCTCCTTGAACTTCGGCTTCTTGAAGCCCCGGGTTGTCAACGGGGTTATTTTTAACTGGCCGTTGGGGGTCGCTGGCGGGGCCGGCCGTGGGGGGTCGAACACTCCTTGCCGCTGCTCTAGTTGTTGGGCCAGTTCGTCTACCGGCACGGCCACCCGGTGCAGCAGCCAGACTTTGAGTTGTTCCAGATAATCCGGATC
>JBFGLD010000607.1:0-4546 GCA_041576335.1 Anaerolineae bacterium
AACTGAGGTTAACATGTATAACACGTCACGATTGCTGGATATTATTGACCGGGCCTACGCCGGTCCGGTTTGCGACGAAAAAGAGTTTGACCTGAATTACGTGGCCGACGGCATCGCCGCCATCGTCAAGAAATACGACATCCGGTTTAACAAGGAGACGATCATCCTGCAGGATGATGATATAATCGATCGGGTCTGGCAGGCCGGACTGGAATGTTTTGAGCAGTGTGGCGTATACTGTACCAGCACCAGCCGCCGGATCACCTTTAGCCGGCAGGAGATTGAAGAGGTCATTAGGTGGGCGCCGTCAAGGGTCATCATTGGGGAAGGGGCTGATGCCCGTACAGAGGTCCATCGCCGGGTCGAAGATGATCGGCCGCCCATTATCATCGGCGGACCTATCGGCACCCCCTTGTCCGAAGATATGTACATACCCATCATGCAGAGTTATATTCAGGAGCCAATCGTAGACACGGTGACTAGCGGTACTCTAGAAACGACGTATGGTCGCAGACCGCGCACCCGGTCGCCGCTCGAGGTGGTATCGGCCTGGCAGGAAGTTGAGTTGATCTTCACGGCTGCCCGCCGCGCCGGCCGGCCCGGCATGGCCCTGGGCGCGGTGCAGATGGGCATCAGCGATGTTGGCTATCTGTCCGGCATCAGCCGCAACGGCTATCGCCCCACCGACTGGCATATGATCGCCATGCTCAGCGAGCTAAAAACTAATGCCGAGTTATTGAATAAGGCGGCCCACTCGGTCCAGCAAAATGGCATTATCCACGGCTTCTACAACCCCATTCTGGGTGGTTTGGGGGGAGGTGAAGAGGGATTAGCCGTGCTGATTGTGGCCGGGATTATTGGGCTGCAAATGATCTATATGGCCACCACCCACTGTACTGCGCCGACGACGCCGTCCCTGCCCATTTCCTCGCTGCCTCAGGTTTTACGTTCGATCAGCGCGGCGATTTCGGCCATCTCCCGGAACTCAAACCTGATGACCGACGTAATGACCCAGCCGATTGGCGGGCCGGGTACCGATATCTTGCTGTACGAATGTGTAGCTACCGCCACTGTGGCCACGGTCTGCGGCGCGTCACGGTTGATGGGACCTCGCTCCGCCACCGGGGTTTACACTAACCACTGCACCGGCCTGGAGTCACGCTTTAATGGAGAGGTGGGACACGCGGCCGCCCGCTTAAGCCGGGAAGAAGCTGACCCAATTGTAAAAAAGGCAGTTGAGTCTTATTTGCCGCAGGTGCGGTCGAAACCTTTTGGCCGGCGTTTTGAGGAACTTTACGATCCGGTCTGGCTAAGACCGGGTGAAGCGTGGTTGGCAATTTATGAGCAGGCTAAGGCCCAGGCAATTGAGTGGGGCTTGGGGCTAGGGTAGATCTGGTGAAGATTGCACAAGTCTCTCAAACCTCTGCGCTCCGGGCGACCAAATTTGAAAAAATTGTAACGGTGTGATCCGAATGATCGATGATCCGGTTTTGATCAATGATTGGCATCCTGTCGCCAGCATCGCCGACCTTGAAGAAAAGAATGTATTAGGCGCCCGGCTGTTGGCAGAAGATATCGTCCTGTGGCGATTCAACGGGCAAACGTTGGCCTGGCAAGACCTGTGCATCCATCGGGGCACCCGCCTGTCCCTGGGCACGGTTGAGAACAATACCCTGGTTTGCCCCTATCACGGTTGGAGCTATAATGAGGCCGGAAAATGCGTTCGGATTCCTGCTCACCCCGGCCAGTCGTCACCGCAAAAAGCAGCGGTTAAAACTTACCAGGCTCAGGAGCGGTATGGGCTGGTGTGGGTCTCGCTGGGTGAGCCCAAGCAAGACATTCCGCCTTTTCCTGAGTGGGAGGATGCCCGTTTTAGCAAGGTTTTAGGCGGGCCTTACCGTAAGGTGCGGGCCAGTGGACCGCGTCTCATCGAAAATTTTCTGGATGTGGCCCACTTACCATTTGTTCACGGCGGCATTCTGGGCGATCCGAGCCGGCCGGAGATCGCAGAGTACGAGGCAAAGACAGGCCCTGACGGCGTACAGTCCGGGAAAATCGCGGTTTATCAGCCGGCTCCTTATGGAGACCAGGGGGGAACGGTTAACTACACCTTTAGTGCCTTTCGCCCCCTAACGGCCCATTTTCTCAAGGAGTCGGCCAGGCTGAACTACGCCATCCTGCTTATTGTTACCCCCCACGAGGCCGTGGAGAGTACTGCCTGGATGTGGATTGCGACCACCCACACCGGCGGTGCAACCGAGAAGGAGCTCAGAGTTAGGCTGGACGAGATCTTTGGCCAGGATAGGCCCATCGTCGAGTCGCAGCGGCCGGAACTTTTGCCCCTCGACCTGCAAGCCGAACTGCATTTGCGTTCGGACCGGATGGCCATCGCCTACCGAAAGTGGCTGACTCAATTGGGCTTGACCTTTGGAACGGCCTAACCGCTCAAGAAATAATTCAATGACATTGAGCGGCTGCTCGAGTTAATAATATTAACGATAATAATAAAAAGGAGTGAGACTCATGAAAAAGCATTATTGGCAACTCGTTGGCATCTTATTGGTCGGGGTGCTGCTGTTGGCCGCGTGCGCCCAACAGCCTGCCCCTGCTCCGGCAGAAGAACAGGCTGCGCCGGCAGCCGAGGAGCAAACCGCAGCTGAAGAAGCGGCTCCGGCCGAGGAGACCTCGGCCAGACGGTTCGCGCTGCTGCTGACCGGTCCAAGAGATGACAATTCTTGGAATGAGGCCGCCTATACGGCCATGGAGACTTTACGGGCAGAGGGTGTTGAGGTGACCTTTTCCGAACGCGTGCCGCCGGCCGATGCGCCACGGGTGTTACGCGAACTGGCCGAAGAAGGTTACCAAATGATCGTGGCCCACAGCTTTGGCTATCAGGATGCGGTTTTTGAAGTGGCTGAGGAGTTTCCCAACACAAACTTTGCCTGGGGCGGCGGCATCGACCGGACGGCCAAGAATGTGGCTGATTATGACCAACCGTTTTACGAAGCGGCCTATCTGGTCGGCATCATCGCCGGTCACGTCTCGGAAACGGGTAAAATGGGGGCGATCTACGGCTTTGATATTCCCGTGTGCCACGCCATGGGCGAAGCCTTGGTGGAAGGGGCGAAAACAGTAAACTCTAATGCTGAGCTGACCTTTACCGCTGCCGGCGACTGGTATGACGCGGCCAAGGCCAAAGAGGCAGCCCTGGCCCAGGCCGACACCGGGGTTGACTTTTGGGTGCAGTGCGGCGAGGGGCCGACGTTAGGCGCCATCGAAGCGGCCAAAGAGCAGGGCGGCTATGCGACCGGCTACGTTGGCGATATGACCGAGAGCGGCCCGGATGTAGTGCTGACCAACATTATGTGGAACCTGGAGCCCATGTTTAAGGATATGCTGGAAACAACCCTGGACGGAACCTTTGACGCGCCCTACTACCGCTACGGTATTGCCGAGAATGCGCTGGACATCATGATCAACCCGGCCCTGGCCGATAAAATCCCGCCCGAAGCGCTACAGCAGGTCGAAGAGGCCAAAGCCAAGATCAAGAGCGGTGAACTCGAGGTGCCGTTTATCATCGAATGAAGTATAGCTTTACAGAGACCTGGCATGTCATCGCCAAACGAGGCTTGCCAGGTCTTGAACGTACAAAGCCAATGTCCCATTCGAACTCAGCCACGCGGCTGAGAGGAAACAAAACTCTCGACCGTCAGCAAGAATAAAGCGAATTCTGATGTCTACGCCCGCTCAACAAGACTTAAACCAACCCATTGTCCAAATGAAAGGTATTGTCAAGCACTTTCCCGGCGTGTTGGCCAACGATCGGGTTGACTTTGACCTGTATCCCGGGGAAGTTCACTCGCTGCTGGGCGAAAATGGGGCCGGTAAGACAACCCTGATGAGTATCCTCTATGGCCTCTACCACCCGGATGAAGGCAAGATTTTTGTCAAAGGCGAGCAGGTCCATTTTCATTCGGCTCAGGATGCTATCCGTAGTGGTCTGGAGATGGTTCACCAGCATTTTCAACTGGTTAAAACCTTTACCGTGGCCGAAAATATCATTCTCGGACAGCCCTCGTCGCGCGGCCCACTGCTGGAAGACAAGAAAAAAGTACGCCGGCGAATTCGGGAAATCTCCGACCGGTTTGGCCTGGACGTTGATCCCGAGGCTGAGATCTGGCAGTTATCCGTCGGCGAGCAGCAGCGCGTCGAAATTTTGAAGGCCCTGTACCGCGGCGCTGACGTCTTGGTGTTGGATGAGCCGACCGCGGTACTAACTCCACAAGAGGCGAGCGAACTGCTAAACATCATCAAAGATCTGGCCGCGCAGGGACGGGCTATTGTCTTCATCAGTCACAAGCTGAACGAAGTCTTGGCCATTAGTGACCGCATCACCGTGCTGAGAGACGGGCACGTCGTCGGCACGGTCCGCCCGGCCGAGGAGCAGACTACCCGCAGCGATCTGGCCCGCATGATGGTTGGGCGCGAAGTTTTGCTTAATGTGCCCAAGCAGCCGCAGGAGGCCGGCGAACTTCGCCTCGTCATC
>JBFGLD010000608.1:0-4544 GCA_041576335.1 Anaerolineae bacterium
AGCGTTGTTCCGATTTTACGCGGCGCCGCCTTTCCCACAGAATTAGAACGATGACGGCAAGGGTCAGAAATAAGCTGATAGGGGCGATCCAAATTGGAGTTCGATGGGCAAAAAGCAAATAGTAGACCGTGGTTAACGGCGACAAAATGCTAGGAACCGCTTGCCAGGCCTCATTACCCAAATAAGCTTCCGTCCGCGCCAGGGCTTGTCTTAGCTGAGGTAGAAACAACAGCAGGATAAGACCGTCAGCCGACAAAAGACGTAAGATAACATGTCGATGTTTAGGTAGGTCCAGGGCAAACCAAATATGAAACCCAAGTAGCAAGAAAGCCGTGAAGTAGTGGACATACAGGGCAAAGGTAGCCAAAAGCGCATAACCAGTCCAAACGAACCAACTTCCTTTAGAGGTAACGGCATCCAAAAAGATCCAGGTTAGGGCAATTGCCAGGAAAACCACTAAGCCATACATTCGCGCTTCTTGTGCAAAGTAGACCTGAAAGGGAAATAAGGCCATTCCCAGGGCGGCCAACGCGGCTGTGGCTCGATCAAAAAGCGCTTGCGCTAGACTATACATCAACCCAATGGCGCCTAAGCTAAACAAGGCTGAAAAAGAGCGAATAATGGCTTCGCCCTGTCCCGCTTGGATCCAGAAGTGCAGCAGCACATAATAGCCGGGTGGATGAACATCAATCGCGGCATTGGATAGAATCTGGGCCAAACTGAGGCGAGCCGTCAGGCTGCTGAAGGTTTCGTCGTACCAAAAGCTATGCAAACCGATTTGATACCAACGTAAACCAGCCCCAATTACAAATGCAATGATTAGAACCCGGTAACTGTATTGATCGAGTAAATTTTTCATTCCTAATCTTGCCTGTTTACTCCGCAGTTTTAGCACCGACCAACCACCGCAAGTCCCCACGACTTGTTGGGGTTTTTACGATGTGTTCGTACGGAGCATAAGTAGGGACAGGAAAGTTGACCAGTCCTTCCGCTTCTAAATCCTCAACTATCCTAATCCGCCTCGGATTACCGTCGTAAACCACTAAGATTATGTGGTCATAAGGCGTGATTTCGCTGCTGTAATAAACTTTGACTCCTGCCTTCAGAAGCAATTCTTCGGTGATGACGTCGGCACTTAGATCATACTTTCCATACAGAATATTAAGGGCAGCACCAACATCGCCAGCTCCACGTAATGGATGGGGGCGCTTCGTTCTGTAAAGTCTCGGGGTTTGATGCTCCGGTTCGGCAAATATGAAATAGACGACTGTTCCATCTTTTAAGTCTGGAACCAAATCGAAAAATTCATGCCACACTTTTTTTTGCTCCTCCCATAACGTTCGATTGTCATACTGCACTTGTAATTGAACCATGCTCCCTAAGACAATCAGGGGAACTATTGCAGCCAGCACCATGAGGTTGATTTGCGGCTGCTTCCGCCAAAAAATCATAACAACCACGGTTATCAAAGAAACCAGTGTCACCGCTGCTCCCATCGACGGAAAAAGGTTCACCCGAGACCCTATTGGAAACAGCGATGGTTGAAAAAGCGCAACAACAGGAACATAACCTGGGGCGATGAATACCGTGCCCACGAGCATCATCATCAAAAAAACGTGCAACTGCGCCACCTGCTGATTATGGGTCAAACGAACCCTTTCTAGCTTATCCGGGTAAATTCGACCAGCCAGGTAAATTAATCCGCTACAGAACATCATCGCAAATAAAAGACTGCCTATGACCACTAAGATAGTTAGATCAAAGGCGAGCATGAGCGGCTCTACCCAAGCCCAGACCATGATTTGAAATCCTTTAAGCAATCGTCCGATGATTACGGTTGGCGTCAACACAATGTCATTAACATAGCGATAGTTATTGCGGCCGCCCAGCACAGACGTACCAAGCACCTGCCAGACTATAAAGGCAAGGCCAATCACAAGGGGTAGTAACAGCGGCAGCCAGCTCTGCCATGGCCTGTTTCTATGCATCAGAGTCACCAACAAAGACCAAGCCATCGCTACCCCAAGCTGTCCCTCATGCATTCCAAAAGAGACCAGCAAACAAAGTAAAGCCGCCCATAGAGCTATCCGGCGTCCCGTATCTGCATAAATTAACAGTAAGTGGGCGTATAATAAAGCCAAAAGAACAACTGTTCGAATTTGGATCATTGTCAGCCACATATGAGTAAAGTCGGCCGGGTAGATCAGAGCAATAGCTCCGATGCTCAAAGCGATTGGAATATGTTTCGGAATAAATCTGACCACAAGAAGGTAGAGTTGGATGACGTTCAGCACATTTAGTAGCCAAAGTACAATGTAAAAAGCATGAATATTTAATCCAAAAATACCGTAAAGTACTGTCAATCGGGCCTTTAACAAGGGTCTAAGATCTGTCAGATCAAACCAGTTCAGGTTACCAAAATACCACCGTCCAACCATCAATGACCAGTCATCGCTATAAAGAATAGGCGCGTAGAAGGTCCGATAAGATATCAACGCAATGACCATCAGAATTACAACGGGATATGTGTGTCGAAGCATTGCTTGCTTATTAATATTTTTATGTCGGTTGACTTGCATCGCAATCATCCCTTTCTACGAGCTACTACCAAAAGTGACGTACCAATCGGTAGTTGGCGACGGCGAGCGATCACGTGGATTTCCTGGTTTAATGACAGAGTCAGAAACTCATTAATAATGGGGATAATCCGCAGCTCATTAGAGGCGATATCAGGGGCATGAGGCCCATTGTTAAGCAAACGCTTACCAATTAACTTTTGTAGCCGTCGTATCAACCAAGCTAAGGGAAAAATAGTCATCATCATTTGAGTGATATACTCAACTCGGTAGCCCAGATCGGTTAATTTGTTCTCTAAGGTGATCAACTCATAACGCCGACGGTGATAAGCCACTTCATCATGATAACTCCATAGCGAAGGATGGGCAGGTACTGTCAAGAGAAGTGCGCCGGTGGGGGCCAGCATTGCATACAAATCGCGTAGTACACGGTCATCATCGTGAAGATGCTCTAGCACATCAAGCAAGGCAATCAGGTCAAACTTTGCCCCAAAAGGCAAATTATGTATTTCACCTTGCACCAGGGGACAAGAGACACGCTGGCGGGCATATTGCAGGCCTTGAGCAAATAGGTCCAAGCCCACTACCAGACCAGACGGACAGAGTTGCTCCAGAAATCGGAGCACATTACCTGTGCCACAACCCACTTCCAAAACCCGGTAGCCGGGAGACAGCTCTGTTGTGATTTGATTAACCACGGCAGTGATAACTTTATTTCGAGCGCGAAACCAAAAATGTCGATCCTCAATAGCAGATAGACGGCTGAATCGGGCCGGATTATAGCTACCCTGAGCAGGAAGTTGGCTCGGAAATTCACGCAATGGCTTATCCCCCATCAAATTCTCTGATTGAAGCGACTACGTAGGTCTGATCGGCCTCAGACAACTCATTGTAAAGAGGTAAGCGCAGCAGGCATTCGCTAACATTCTCAGCTACGGGACAGTCTCCCGCTTTACCACCAAATCGTTTTCCCATCTTTGATAAATGTAACGGCAGATAATGAAAAACAGTAAGGATGTTACGTCTCTTTAGATGGGCAATCAAAGCCTGACGATGCTTTGCGGAGGGCATAAGCAGGTAGAACAAGTGATATGGCTGTTCACAATATGCTGGAACAACCGGCAAACGAACGGCGTGCTCCCTGGCCCAATCCTGTAAATGCTCATAATAATATTGCCAGATTCGCCGTCGTTTGGCTTCAATCCGCTCTCGTGCTTCCAGCTGACCATATAAGAATGCGGCCAAAATCTCTGACAGAAGATAGCTAGAGCCGAGGTCTACCCAGGTATATTTATCGACTTCTCCCCGGAAAAATTGGCTGCGATCAGTTCCCTTTTCCCGGATGATCTCGGCCCGCTCGATGAACTGCGGATCATTGATGAGGAGCGCTCCACCCTCACCACACGTGAAATTTTTTGTCTCGTGAAAGCTTAACGTGGCCAGGCAGCCAAAGGTACCCAGGGATTTCCCCTTAAATTTGCCAAACAACCCATGGGCATTATCCTCAATAACGGCCACACCGTGGCGCTCGGCAATTTTAAGAATGATATCCATCTCGCAGCTCACCCCAGCGTAATGGACGGGTATGATGGCCTTGGTACGGGGGGTGATCAGTTGCTCCAGTTGGGCCTCATCTAAATTAAGGGTATCCGGGCGAATGTCGACAAAAGTGGGACACGAACCCCGCATCACAAAAGCGTTTACAGTCGAGACAAACGTAAATGAGGGAACGATCACCTGGTCTCCCGGTTCGAGTTCAATTAGCAGGGCGGCAATTTCCAGGGCGTGGGTACAAGACGTGGTGAGAAGTACTTTTGAAACACCCAGCTCTTGCTCGAGGAGGGCGTGACACTTCTCGGTAAATATCCCATCACCTGAAATTCGACCACTAGCAATCGCTTGGGCAATGAATGCAGTCTCATTGCCCCCAAAACAAGGGCGGTTAAAGGGAATTTGATATTGACTCAT
>JBFGLD010000609.1:0-4544 GCA_041576335.1 Anaerolineae bacterium
GCTGCTCACCGACAACTTGGTTATTACGCAACAGGCGCACCGTTTGTCCCTGTCCGCGTTCTACACGGCCCGTGATAGCCCCATTGGCCGAGGTGGTACTGCGCGTCCGTTGGAAAACGACGTAGAACGAGTGATGACCAATTGTATTTAAGAGCGAACCATCCGGCAGAGGCTCGTCAGCATGGGCCGTATGCAGATTCTCAACCAGGTCGCTTTTGTCTTGGGCATTTGGCCCGATACCCTGTACCCAGACTGAAACGACTTGACCGAAGTGCATGGTGATGTTACCGCCCGCTTCAGAATCCCCTTTATCAAGCGGAACCGGATTAGCCGGCTCGTCAGCATGACGGCCTTGCCAGGTCCAGCCCACAAACGCAGGGGGATTATTGGGCCGTTGGCCATCCTCGTCGAGTGCTTCCAGGTAAACGTGATGATTACTAAAGTTTTCGCGAGGAAGTAGGTGGTGAACGCCGATGACCTTCCAATACGTTTCGCCTTCGGCGACCTGGGCTTGTACGACTCTGACGGAGTATGGCTCGGCATCGTTGATTAGCTCACCGTTGTCTCTAGCATTGAGCAAGTAGTGGGTGTTGTATTGTTGGTGATTCAGGCCCATTGTACCCCTTTCTACCTCGAAAGCCGCTGACTACTACGCTTTCTCCGGTTGGTCACTGCCCAGTAGCTTAATAAGCGTATTCCGCTGCTGGGCCGAGACTGCCCTATGTTTGTTCTGTTCTCGCAGGTAGGTTTTTAGCTCGTTGAGTCGCATCACCGGAATTAGGGGGTCACTGACCGAAAGCTCAACATCTTTATTGGTAAAGATGACCAGGGGGGTAAGCTCGGGTATTTCTTCGTCAGGCAAATGCTTGCTCAAAAAACTGCCAAGTTTTTTTACTTTGCTCTGGGCTTCTCTGATCGGTGTCCCCATACCCTCGTCGGCAAAAAACCTGAGAACGCGGACCCAGGAGAACTTTCTGGAGAACCGGTCTTTGCTGACATTGATTTGACCGCCTTGACGCCGGGCCACGACGACATAAAGGCGGCTGGGGGTTAGGAGTACGTGATGAACAACGGTCGTGTAGTTGAAAAGAACGAAATCGTTGCCAAACTTTTTCAAGGTGGTCGCCAATGCCTGGTCCGTACGGGGCTCGCGAACCCACTGGTTAACGAGGCTTGAACTGAAAAAAGATAGAAAGAGACCGATGGCTAACAGAATAACGGTTACTTGAAAATATTGGGGTTGGTTAATGCTCATAAAATTGGTAATGAGACCGCCGATGAGGAAGAACATTGTCAGGGGCGCGATCCGCTTCGCCCACTTTGCTCGCGTTTCAATGAGGTTTGTATTAGTAAATGCTTTCATGATCGCTATTCGCCTAGTAGATAGCCGACACCTGATTACGGAACGATGGCTGGGTGATCCAAGCTCGTACAACCAGTTGCCGGTGGTTACCACAATTACCTTTCAGAATTAGGGTGTGGCACCATTATGTCGATATTTTCCAAATAGTAAACAGGCGTTTTGGCCGCCAAGACCAAACGAGTTGGATAGGGCAATATTAACGTCGTGACGGCGGGCCTGGTTGGGTACGTAATCCAGGTCACATCGCGGGTCAGGGTTCTCATAATTGATTGTTGGATGGATAATGCCGGTTTCGATAGACTTTACACAAGCCATTGCTTCGATTGCCCCTGCAGCGCCGAATGTGTGACCAATCATGCTTTTGGTCGAACTGACCGGTATTTGATAAGCTTGTTCCCCAAAAATTGACTTGATCGCCAGCGTTTCGGCCGCGTCCCCCAACGGCGTGCTGGGTCCGTGGGCATTGATGTAATCGATTTGGCTTGGCCTGATGCCGGCGTCTTGAATAGCCCATTTCATGGCTCGGGTTGCCCCTTTTGCTTCCGGGTCGGCCGCAATTATGTGATATGTATCGGAAGAGTTAGCGTTGCCCAAAATTTCGGCATAAATTCTTGCACCACGTTCCAAGGCGTGCTCTAAACGTTCTAAGACAAAGAAGACGCACCCCTCGCTCAGCACAAAGCCGTCACGCGCTGCATCAAAAGGCCGCGAGGCCCGCTCAGGTTCGTCGTTTTGGGTGGATAGAGCCCGCAGCGCAATAAAGCCCACTAAAGTTATTTCATTGATGTTTGCTTCGGTCCCGCCAGCCAGCATAATGTCACAGCGGCCTCGTTTAATAACTTCGGCAGCTTCGGCTATGGCCACGGCTCCGGCCGAGCATGCTGTAGAAACAGTATTGGTGTAACCTTGGGCATTGAGTTTAACACAAACATGAAAAGTTGATAAATTTGGTGACGAGGCTATCAGCGAGAAGGGGCTGACTTTGCTCAACCCTCTTAGATACTCTTTGACACCTTGCTCGACCCGTTCAAATCCTCCCATCGTTGAACCAAGCAAAACTCCGGCTCGCTCAGCCTTGTCATCACTAAACGGGAAGGTTAAATTAGCATCTTCCGCTGCCTGGATCGCGGCGGCAAGGGCAAAATGGGTAGAGCGCGCCATCCGGGTCGCTTCTTTTCGCGAAATATAGCGAAAGGGGTCGAAATCTTTAACCTCACCGGCAATTTGAACAGGCAACTCGCGGGCCTCAAACTGTGTAATCCTGTTTATTCCCGATTCTCCGGCGACCAACTTTTGCCAAGACTCGTCAACGGAGTGGCCGAGCGGCGTAATCGCTCCCATACCGGTGATAACGACACGTTCCCGCTCGTTTTTATGGGATTGACTTATCGAATGTTGATCAGCCAAGGTATTCAGGCTCCTCTTTTGCCGAGTACGAGCATCGGCGTTTGTTCAGGCCGTTAATGCTGAAGCTCTGCCAATCCGCTGGCGATAGCACGGACAATGTTTTTCTCGGCGGCGTGTTTGGCCACCCGAATCGCATTTCGAATGGCATAGGCATCAGATCGTCCGTGGGCTATGATCACCGTGCCGTTAACGCCTAATAGCGGCGCTCCACCGACTTCCCGATAATCTAACCTCGTCCGCACGGCTTTAATGGCGCCCCGGGCCAGCAAAGCGCCCATTACTGCCACAGGGCGGGCTTTTATTTCCTGCTCAATGATCTTAAGGATCATCCGGGCGATCCCCTCGGCTCCTTTGATATATACGTTGCCGGTAAACCCATCTGTAACGACTACGTCAGCTAAACCGGCGGTGATGTCTTTGCCTTCGACATTGCCGACAAAGTTCAAACCGCTTGATTTCAACAAGGGGGTTACTTCTTGGACTAAGCTGCTGCCTTTGTCCTCTTCTTCGCCGGTAGACAGGAGGCCAACTCTGGGTGAAGGAATATCCAAGACGCGGTTGGCATAGTGAAAACCCATGAGAGCAAATTGGAGCAAAAAATCCGGGCGAACGTCCGTGTTAGCCCCTACATCTAATAGAAGACAATGTCCGTGCTCCGAGTCGGTCGGGAAAATTGTGCTTAATGCCGGACGCTTTATTCCTTTAATCCGACCCAGGCCAAAGAGAGCGGCAGCTAGGGCTCCCCCTGAATTTCCGGCCGTCACAAAGGCATCACTTTGACCCTCTTTAACTAAGCGAAGGGCTACAACCATCGACGAGTCTTTCTTGTTTTTTACAGCCGCAGCTGGTTGTTCATTCATCTCGATCACTTGTTTGGCTGGAATGATTGAAAGATCTAAGCCTGCAGTTTCGTGTTTATCGAGTTCGTTCTGAATCACGTCGGGCCGACCAACCAGCTGGATTGAAACACCAAAGTCCTTAGCCGCCCTTACGGCTCCGTTCACGGCTGCCGATGGGGCGTGATCGCCCCCCATGGCATCCAGGGCTATTTTCATGCGGGTCTCCTCGTAATCACAAGTCTGCATATTCCGGTCAAATTGACTCAAAGCAAAGAAAAATCAGGTGTGTTCCAGATTGTATTTGACCAACTATCAAGGGATCGTGCGCTTAAGATAGAGCAAGTTGCTGCTATCTTCCGGGAGAAGAGAAGATCAAGCAACCTGTCGCACAATTGGTGAGGGGAAACGCACCTTCATTGTTGGCAGAGATCGGCCGCATTATATCACATTCGCCATCACTCAGCAATAGATTCAAAGCGATAGGTTCGTCTCCACATTTACGAAGATCGCAGCACTTTTCTAGCCAGGTGCCGTCTAGAGGTCGGTTTTGGAAACTGACGAACTCTGAGTTGTATCAAATGCGGCTTCAAGCTCTGGAGCCCGGTCTGAGCCGCTTAAGCCGTGGGTTTTGGCATCATATTTGCCGCGCAGTTCATCGTACCGGGTCCCTTCCCAGAGCGGGACGCCATTGAAATAGGCTGCCCGTCCCATCATATGCGCGGCAACCGGGTTAGTCAACAGCAAGAAGATGATAATGGCAATTGCCCGGCTGGCAACTCCCAGTTCCTCAAAGTAAACGGCCGTAGCCAAGAGAATGGTGGCCACGCCGATCGTTGAAGATTTGGTTGAAGCAGACATACGCAGGTACAAATCTGGCAGGCGGACCACGCCTACGGCTGATATCAGCATCAATATGGTCCCAACAAAGATTAAGA
>JBFGLD010000610.1:0-4534 GCA_041576335.1 Anaerolineae bacterium
GCCAAGTCCCACAGGCGCAGGGTTTGGTCGGCCGAGGCCGACAGCGCGCTTTGCCCATCCGGGCTGATGGCCACGCCGTTGACGGCGGCGGTGTGGCCGCTGAAAGTGCGTCGGGTTTGGCCGGTGGCTAAGTCCCACAGGCGCAGGGTTTGGTCGGTCGAGGCCGACAGCGCGCTTTGCCCATCCGGGCTAATAGCCACGCCGTTGACGGCGGCGGTGTGGCCGCTGAAAGTGCGCCGGGTTTGGCCGGTGGCCAAGTCCCACAGGCGCAGGGTTTGGTCGGCCGAGGCCGACAGCGCGCTTTGCCCATCCGGGCTGATGGCCACGCTTTGCACCGGCCCCTGATGGCCTTCAAAGAGACGGCGGGTACCGGGGGCGTAGGCGGTTTCGGCCAGGGTCAGCCGGGCTTGCAGGGGCGAGTTGTCGAGTTGATTGGCAGCCAGGGCCAAAGCCAGGGCCAGGTCGGTGTTATTGCTGTTCAGGGCCAGTTGGGCGTTGGTGGCCAGGTTGAGGCTTTGGGCCACCTCGGCGGCCTGTTGGGCCTGCCATGCCCACACCCCCAACAGCACGGCCACCGTTAGCATCACGCTTAGGCCAAGCGCCAGCCAGCGCAGCCGCCGGTTGGCCAACTGCTGCTCCTGCGCCCTCATTTCAGCTTCCTCGGCGTGTTTTTCTTCGGCTTGGCGGCGGGCATCGGCTTCAGCAGCGAACCTCTGGGCTGCCTGCAATTCCCGTTGTCGCTGAGCTTCCCCTTCTTGCCGTCGGCGTTCACGCAGGGCCACGCTGCTAGCGATAAAGTCACGCTCGGCCTGGTTTATGTCAGCGTCGCGCTCGACTAGCCGGTTTTCGGCTTCAACCAGAGCTGCCCCCCGCAGCAAGGCGGCCTCATCCTGGCCGGTGGCTTCCCATTGAGATAAGGCCGCTCGCAGTCGTTCCTGCCAGATGCGGAAGACGCGATCCTGCCGGAGCCATTCTTGCAACCGCTGCCAATGTTCGATTAAGGCTTCATGGGCAATTTCGGCGGTCTGTTGACCGTCTCCATTTTGACCGGTTACTACTAAACGCCTGTTGGCCATATCCTGGGCCATAGCCCAGCCGGTCTCACCTAATTCGGCCCTGGTGGCAGCGCGTCGCGTGTCGACGGCCCCGGGCTGGACCATTTGTAGCAAAATCTGGCGAATCTGCCCCTGTTCGGCCTGGTTCAGTTGGGCGTAAACCACCTCGGCGTAGTGGGCCAGGGCGCCCTGAACCCGGCCAATGGCTTCGTAGGCGGCGTGGGTTAACGACCTGCCGTGGTTAGTTTGATGCTGCCACAGCGTGGTCAGCGCAAATTGCAGCAGCGGAAGTTGGCCCGGGGCTTGAGCAACATCATCCAAAATGCGGTCAACCAGGCCCGGTTCAAAGGCTACGCCTTGTTTTTGGGCCGGTTTTTCGATGACTTGCCTCAATTCTGCTTCTGTCATGGGGCCGGTCATGATGGCGGCGGTTTGCAACGGATCGGCCAGGGGGCGATAGGCCGGAGCCTCGCTCATAAAATCGGCCCGCAGGATTAACACCAGGCGAAGTAAGGCTAGTTCGGGCCGGATGAGCGGTTGGTCAACGTTTGCCGTTCCCCGCTCACTAACCTCTATAAGGATATCTACAAAACGCTGCCGAATTTTCGGCTCGGTGCAGAGGGTATACAGCTCTTCAAACTGGTCGATAACCAGCAGAAATTGCTTCTGCGGAGTGTCGTCAATAATTTCGGCGGCAACCGCTGCCAAACTTGATTCTTTAACCAAACGGTCGGCCAAGGCCGGCACGTCGGCGCCAGGCTGTGGCAGTAAGGGCTGCAAAACTTCTGCCAGCGCCCGGAAAGGTTGGTGGCCGGGCCGCATGATGGCCATGTGCCAGTCATCAGCGCCACTCTCATTAACGCCTGAGCGCGGGCGGCACAAGCGTGGTAACAAGCCGGCCAGCACGACCGATGATTTGCCACTCCCCGAGGCGCCCACGACGGCCGTAAGCGGCTGCCGTGCTACCGCCGCGACTAACTGCTCGACCAACGCCTCGCGCCCAAAGAAATTAGCGGCATCTACCTGGCGAAAGGCAGACAGGCCCCGGTAGGGATTCTCCGGCAGCGGGCCGGTCAGCGGCGGTGATGGGACAAAGGCGTCAACCGGCAGCGCGCCGGCCCTGATCTCCTGGTACAGGGCCACGGTAGCCGCTGAAGGCTCAATGTCCAGTTCATCAGCCAGAATTTCTTTACAGGCCCCGAATTGATTAAGAGCCGCGCTGCGCTGGCCGCTGCAGGCCAGCGACAGCATCAAGTATTGATGCGCTTCCTCGCGCCAGGGTTCAAGTTCCAGCCAGCGCCGGGCAAAGTGCTGAGCTTTGTCAAAATTTTTTACCGCGATCAGTCCAACAGCCAACGTGCTCAAAATTGAGATGGTCAGATTGAGCCACTTCGTCCGTTGGGCCCCCAACCACCCATCAAAATCGGGGCAGTCTCTTAAACGAAAGCCGGCCATAAATTCACCCCGATACAGGGCTATGGCCTGGCCCAACTGCTCCAAATCTACCGGCGACGTTTCTGCCTGGTTTTCAGCCGGCAAAGCCGCAACCTGCTGCGTCAGGTCGTTAAAGCGCAGTACATCCAGCATCACCCGACCGGCGGGCGTAAATTGAACCGTTTGGGGGTCGCTTTCAAAACAGCCGGGCAGCAGGCTGGTCAGGGAGGCCAGTTCCCGGCTCAAATTACGCAGCCCGCGCACCTCTTCATGGTCCAGCCAGAACATTTGGGCCAGGTGACTACGCATTACCGGCTCCGGCTGTTGGCTGAGATAGGCCAGCAGCCCCAGCGCCTTGCGTGACCGGAACTGTTTTAACAGGTGTTCGTTTTCTATAAGTTGCACCGGCCCCAACAACAAGAGCTGATACCTGGTGTTAATGTTAACATCTCTTGAAGTAAATTCCCGGTTTTGGTCATCTTTACCCATTATTTACGCCGGCTTCCGCATATCGCAACACTTTCGCAACAGTGGTTTGTTACGATATGCACAATCTGAGGAGGAAACCGAAGAACCCTGGTTATGTGACTGGTTAAGGGGTTCTGAGTTCCTCGCCTTGATCCTACTAGCTTTAGTACAACCCAAGTCTTTTACTATTTTACCACAAATTACGAGGTACGAGATCTGTACAATCACCATACAAAGCCCTTTGACATCGACAGCCGCAGCGCGTTTTTTGTTGTTCAAGGGCAACCCTGTCTTGAATGAAATCAACGTATCATCAAACTTAAAGAGAAAGGTGAATGATTCAAATGTATATCAAAATAAAAGTAACCCATCTCATCATCATTAGTATGGTCTTATTAGTTGGTTTATTTGGCGGCGTGGTGGCCTGGGCCGGCAGCCCGGATTCGCCGGGCGCGCCCAATGCCACTAACTCGTACAGCCTGGAAGACCTGTACCAGCGGCTGAACGCGGGCACGGCGGGCACACAAAGCCTCTTTACCGAGCCAAGCAGTGCGCCGGGGACCGGCACTATGCATACCCTCGACGAGATTATGGCCGTGGCCCCAACGTTGGACAACACTGACGGGGCCACCGCGACCAATGTTTTATCCGGCCAGACATTTTGGGGCTTGACCGGCGGCCAGTGGGGCACAACCACCGGCACCATGCCCAACAACGGGGCGGGCAGCACCGTCGTGCCGACGACAACGAACCAGAGCCTGGCGGCGGGCTATTGGTCCTCGGCCAACACAGTCCAGGGCGACAGCGACCTGGTAGCGGGCAACATCAAAAGCGGGGTGAACCTGTTTGGCGTGGACGGCAGCCTGACCGCCGGCGGCAGTGCGAGTCTACCCAAAACGGGGCAGACCACCAGCTACGCCAGCCGCGACGACGGCGACCTGGAGATGGGCGTGGCCTGGCCCAACCCCCGCTTTACCGACAACGGCGATGGGACGGTCACGGACAACCTGACCGGGCTGATCTGGTTGAAGAATGCCAGCTGCTTTGGCTCAAAAGCTTGGGCGACGGCTTTTAGCGATGCCAATGGCCTGGCGAGTGGCAGTTGCGGGCTGAGCGACGGTTCCAGCGCGGGGGACTGGCGCCTGCCCAACGTGCTGGAGTTGCAGAGCCTGCATGATTTTGGGCGCGTTAATCCTCCCTTGCCGAGTAATCACCCCTTCACCGGCGTCCTGGGGGTCAACTACTGGTCGAGCACTTCCGACGTCAATAACCCGGCGGCCTACGCCTGGGTCATGCCTATGACTTTAGGCAACGCAACCCCCATCCAAAAGGCGGGCACCGGCTTCACATGGCCGGTACGTGGCGGACAATAGGTGAAGGATGAAGGCGGAAGGATGAGGGATGAGGACTTGCAGCGATTAACTGTCGTCTATCTCGCCGGTTTGGCGCAAGGGGTGTTGATATAGGTGAGCAGCAATACGAAAGTCTGCCGCCGGGAGGGTATCCAGCTAGGGTTTGAGTGCGGTGATCAGCTGTTGTTGCCGGGCCAGAATGAGCAGGCCCAAGGTGCCAATCAC
>JBFGLD010000611.1:0-4528 GCA_041576335.1 Anaerolineae bacterium
CCAATCGTAGCGATAGGCGGCATAACGGTCCGTTGCAGGTTGGTAGACCCGGATGAACCCGTCAGTCAGCCCAAGTCGAGGTTGCAGGGTTAAACCTTGCCCGTTTAATGTAACGCCAAAGAAGCCCTCAATGATGGCGCTGCCCATCGTGCCGGCGGCAGCACTGTAGTAATGACTTCCCTCGTGACGAGGGTCGACCGAAGATTGCCATTCAATAATATTACCGGGGTGTCTTTGCCAATCGTTAGCAACCTGTAATAAGTGTGCGTAACCCGCCCCGGCAAAACCCTGTAGAAATTCAGCTTTGATTTGAACGCCGCCCCACCAATCCCAGACCCCACCGTTTTGATAATTACCATACCCCATACCGGGGTAATCAAAAAAGCGTTCGGGCCACTTATTGGGATAGAAGGGATATATTGAGAGTCCGGGTTTTTTGGCGCCGGCCTCAAGTCGGGCTCGCTCTAAACTGTCAAAAATGGCTTGGCTTTGGTAAAAATCGGTCAAACCGCTGTAAACGGCTAAGGCATTGGCAATACTTACCATTCGCGATTCATCAAAATCATGCTCGAGGGCGGTGAGATGCAGATGGGTCAGGTAAAAACCGTTGTCAGCTTGCCACAGTAAGCTATTGGTCTGCCCTTTGAGGACCTCGGCTCTATCCTGCCAGGTATCGGCTCGGCCGGTATTGCCCACAGCGGCATTCATTTTTGCCAACTCAATCAAAGCCATATACGCCAGGGCCTGGTCATAAATGGAGGCCGTTACATGATCCTGAGTGGAATTGTAATCAGTATAACCTGGTCCTTTTTCAAATTTTACATCCCCCCAATCGGTTGTATGGCCCCGCCAGAGAAGTTGTGTGTTTTGCTCAATGCGATAGGCATAAAGCCATTCGGCAGCCCGATCAAGACGGTCAATAATCGGTATGCCATTGACCTCTTTACGGAGCCAATCAGTATCATAAGTCATATTATAATAAAGATAAGCCGCGTGAATCAGACTGGTTTCTTCATCGGTCGTGATCGTCTGTTTGTTGCTCTGCCCGGCTGGGGTAATGATTCCCGCGACAGCACCCGAACCGGCTATAACCCCAAAATCCCCGTCGAGACTGCGACTGTTAGCGGTGTATTGGCGACGTAGATATGCCTCAATTGGCTCTCGTAAATATTCATCCGGATAATAATATTGGGCTGTTTCCATACCCCAGGCAATATCCCGCACGTACATCTCCGGGTAGACTTTGCCGGGACGAAAACCGTGGATACTCTCTTCACCGATTTGAAAGAGTGCTTCGCCCTGGGAAAAATTGTGGGGAATATAACCCGCCGCGGCGCTCAAATCCGGCAAACCCGGCAGCAGCCAGGTCGTTTCGGTGTTGTAAGATAAATCTGTGGGCAAGCCACGGTTCGCCCAGGCCGGGCGAGCCGGAACCGCCATAAAACTCAAGGCAAGAATAACCAGACTCACCAGGCAAAGCGGCAGCACTGCCCCGGACCGGATAAATTTCGGCTTATCTGTCGAAAGTGAGCGGTGCTGACCAGTTTTCCCTGGCCCGGCCAGGACGAGCAGAAACCTGTCAGCGCTGGCCGCACATAAATTACACATGAGCCAAAATTTCACCATAAGGGATGCCGGTATCTTTGTGGGTTTTATCGGGCACCACATATAATTGTGCCTTATTATGGTAGCCAAAATCAATATACATAATTAGTATACATAATAAAACGAAACTCAGCAAATACGCTGGAGGCTACTATATTTTGGGTGGTAGCCGGATTTGGAAGCCATATTTAGTTAGGGTTACGGGAGTCTGACTCAGGTTTTTTGGCACGATTAAGGGGTGCGGGTGGCCATCCGCACCCCTTAATTCGAGGGACTTGTCCCGAAGAATGTCTGTTGGTCCCACGCGCCTGTCGATTCTAGAATACACAGCCCAGCCGGCTGCTGTTACAATTTCAGGGCCCTCTTGATATCATTAGCATGCCAATCGTCATGCCCGGCGATCGTTATGTAATATTGTTCGATTGTGATCGGCCCGTGGAGGGGATGGCGTCCCTCAAGATTCCATTCGTCATCCCGGATCGTCTCCAACTCGGCCAAGGTTCTGGCCCGCGCCTGCTCCAAATCCTCCAAGAGCGCGGCTGGAGCGGCGGCAGAAATGCGGGTTTTTAAGCCCGCATTCCATTTTTGCAGATCAAACTCTTCCGGCACGGTTTCTTTTCCCTGCCGAATCTTATGGACGTGGATACTCATGGCTTTCTCGTTTTCCAGGAGGTGGGCAACAATATCGGCCGCGGTCCATGTTTGACCTTCGCTAACGATTGCCGTTTGCCATTGTTCTTCGGTCAGCGAGGCCAGCAGATTCTTCAGGTTGGTTCGGGACTGGGCTAACTTTTCTGCACACTGCGTTTTTTTATCTGTAGTCATGGTAAGACTCTCCTCGTATAATATAGGAACCGACCTGCGGAATTTTATCTGTGATTTCGTATTTTCTTCTCAATATTGAGAGCCGGCTGGGGCTAACCAGTTTTCATTGCGAAATGTAGAAAGGGGCAGCCCTATGCCCCGCAAACGCAGACGGCTGCATCTGCTAGCCTATTCTGCGATGAGTTAACTAGGGGCGTATCTGACCATCGCCGAGGACAACCCATTTGTAGGTCGTTAACTCCTTCAAGCCCATTGGGCCGCGGGCATGGAGCGGTTGGGTACTAATGGCCACTTCTGCGCCCAGCCCAAATTCACCGCCATCATTGAATCGGGTGCTGGCATTCACCATGACAGCCGCCGAATTAACTTGGCGGACGAAGCGCATGGCTGCGCCATAATCTTCGGTGATAATCGCGTCGGTGTGACCGGTGCTATGGACGTAGATGTGTTCAACGGCTTCGTCAAAATCATCAACCACTTTGACAGCAGCTATTAACGCCATAAACTCAGTGTCAAAGTCCTCGGGGCCGGTCGGTTTGACTGAAGGATGGTCTTTCAAGATGGATAGCGCCCGGGGTTCGCAGCGGATTTCGACGCAATGTCCGGCCCAGGCATCGGCAACCTGGGGTAATACGTGTGACGCAACGGATTGATGCACCAGCAGCGTATCCAGGGCGTTGCAGACCGAGGGCCGCTGTACTTTAGCGTTGACGGCAATCGGCACGACTTTGGTCAAATCTGCGGCGCGGTCGACGTATAAATGACAAACTCCAATGCCCCCGGTGATAACAGGTACAGTGGCATTTTCAATAGCAAATTGATGCAGTGCTGCGCCACCCCGGGGAATTATCATGTCGATCATGCCGTTAGCACGCAGCATTTCCTTGACGAGGCCCCGGTCGGTCGATTCGACCAGTTGCATCGCCGTCGGAGGCAGCCCGGCGGCCTCACAGCCGGCCTGGACCGCCTGGGCCAGGGCGTGATTGGAGTTGACCGACTCCTTGCCTCCCCGTAAGATGGCCGCATTGCCGCTCTTAAGGCACAATGCTGAAATATCGATAGTGACATTAGGACGGCTTTCATAGATAACCCCGATCACGCCAATCGGAATTCGTCGCTTGCTAACCTGCAAATTATTGGGAAGACGACGACTTTCGAACTCCTCGCCGATCGGGTCGGGCAAGCCAACAATCGATCGAACATCATTGGCCATACCCTCCAAGCGCGATCGGGTCACCAGCAGCCGGTCCAGCAGCGCTTCGCTCAAGCCATTTGCCTGCCCGGCCGCAATATCCCGCTCATTGGCCTCCAAAATTACAGCTTCTTGAGCGAGGATCGTTTCAGCAATTGTCTCAAGCGCATTATTTTTGGTCTTTGTATCTAACGTGGCCAAAACGCGGGCGGCTTGTTTTGCGGCTTTGCCTTTGATTAATAGTTCATTGTTCATCGCTTGTTTTCTCCATCGAAAGCTTAAAGTGCAGGCTCACGTTAACTCCGGCACATATATGCGCAGCACCGTGGCCGGCCCTAACGCAGTGATCTCAAAACCACCCAGTCCCGCAGGCAGCAAAGTAAATTGAACTGCCGTCAGGATCACCGGCTGACCAGCCCATGAGACCTGAACCTGTCCCGCCATTATTCCCCAAATTTCAAACGTACTGCCGTCGCCGCGACCGACAAAAGAGCCTGCCGCCTCGTCGAAACTCAATCTCTCGACATTAAAATAAGGAGAGGTCGTAATAATCTCTCGACGCAAACTATGATCTTGCTCAAGTAAACGCGGCAAAAATGGTCCCGGCTCCACCTGCTCAAAATTAATCACATCCAGAGCCTTATCAAGGTGCAGCGGACGTGCTTGACCATCGGCGTCGACGCGGTTCCAATCGTAGACCCGGTAAGTTGTATCGGAATTCTGCTGAATCTCGGCCAAAATGATGCCATCCATAATCGCATGTAGGGAACCGGCAGGAATAAAAACGCTGTCGCCCGCTTTGACCGGCAGTTGATGCAAACAAGACTCCAGATTTCCTGCTGCGAGAGCTCGGCGAAAAGAGTTGGGCGTTACATTTGGCTTTAAGCCGTAGATAAGGTATGCACC
>JBFGLD010000612.1:0-4524 GCA_041576335.1 Anaerolineae bacterium
ACCAGGCGCTGGCCCAGCAGCGCACGGGCAACGGTAAGGGTAGGCTGTGAAAAAAAATCTCGGTCGATGATCTTATGGGTCATACTGAATATCAAAGAATTTTAGTCCCTCTGATTCCGCTTGATTTTAGCCTAAATGGCGAAATTTAACCATTCCCAGGTCCATTGCCAAGCCTGGGGGAGTGTGGTAAGATAGGGGCTGCAATTCACATTAGTGGCTTTACTGACCAACATAAGGAGACTACCCAAGCTATGCGAAAGCCGATTATTGCCGGAAACTGGAAAATGCACAAGACTATTGCCGAAGCTGTGTTGTTAGCTCGTGAAGTTCGAGAGGCAGTGACGGGTATAAGCGCGGTTGAGGTTGTTCTGTGTCCACCGTTTATTGCGCTAAGCGCCGTAGAGGACGTAATTACCGACAGTAAAATTCAGTTGGGCGCCCAAAATATGCATTGGGAAGAGCAGGGCGCATTTACGGGTGAAATTTCACCATTGATGTTAAAAGGGTGGTGCGATTACGTCATTTTGGGCCATTCGGAACGTCGCCAATTCTTTGGCGAAACGGACGAGGGGGTCAACAAGAAAGTCAAAGCAGCTTTGGCTCATCATATTACTCCTATCGTGTGCGTGGGCGAAAACTTGGCTCAAAATGAGGCCGGCGAAACAGATGCTTTTGTGGGTGGACAGGTTAGAGCCGCTTTTGCCGGGCTGTCTGCCGACAACGCGGTAAAAGTGGTCATCGCTTACGAACCGATTTGGGCTATCGGCACCGGCAGAAATGCAGAACCAGCCGACGCCAATGGTATCATCGGCTTAAGCATTCGTGGGGCACTTGCCAAGCTGTACGGCGAGGATGTTGCTCAGACCATACGGGTCCAATATGGCGGCAGCGTAAAACCCGATAATATCGAAACCTATATGGCCCAACCCGACGTTGATGGCGCCTTGGTCGGTGGGGCTAGTTTGAAAACTGCGAGTTTTGTGGCGTTGGTCAAAGGCGCCACGCCCAGGAGTTAGCGTATGCGGCGCGTAGGGCGTTTTCATCGAAAACTCTTCTTGGGCACTACGCCCTATGTATTCCAAATTTAAAATGATTTTAGGGGGAATATTTCGATGAAAATAACATCTGTAGGGGTACTCCTTGTGGGTATCCGGGGCGGTAAGACCTGCCCCCATATTTTCATTGTCGGTGGCGTGGGTTTACGCTCATGATCACTCCCTAGAAGTTCCAAGCACCTATATCTATTCTGAAGCCGCATGTCCGGTTGGTCTATTTTATTTTGGCTTATTGTTACTTTCTTAATTTTGCACCCCCTGAACCGGTGGATAAGCGCCCACATCCAGGGGGTCGCTTTTTTGTTGACCGGAAGCAAGCAAGCCGCGGTATGGTTATTCTGGGCGCTGTTCTTACCAGGCACTTTTCTCCACGAGCTCAGTCACTGGCTAATCGCAGCTGCGCTCAGGGCAAAACCAGGCCGTTTTTCGCTGTGGCCTAGAATGAAGCGCCAAGGTGAGCTCCAAATGGGAGCGGTTCAGGTTGAAGTGACCGACCCCTTTCGCCATAGCCTTATCGGATTAGCTCCCCTTTTCTTCGGTAGTATCGCTGTGCTGCTCATCGGGCAGTGGCTCAACTTAGAGCAAATCGTGGTTGCCTTTAATGAGGGTGATCTCGCATCGATGGGGCGGGCCATCACCGATACGCTGGCCGTCCCCGACGTATGGTTGTGGCTCTACCTGATCTTTGCCATTTCTAACGCTATGCTACCCAGTGCTTCCGATCGCGAGTCCTGGTGGAGCGTTTTACTGTATTTATCTTTGGCATTTTTTCTGGCAATTGGGCTGGGGGTAAATCCCTCCCTGCCACCCGAGCTGCAAGACTTCGCCTTGATGATCATCAGCCACTTGTTTACTGCATTTGTCATCACCATCGGCGTAGATGTATTTTTTATCGTTTTGATTTTTGTCGTGGAAAATCTCTTTGGTTTGCTGTTGGGGCGGCGAGTGCAGTACAACAACTAAGAAGCTATAGGCGTTTGGCTCGGCGTTTGACAAAGTAATCAGCAAAATAGTATACTTCATCAAGTCATAATTTTGACCGCGTCACATCCTCAATTAGCCCTATTGAATTTCAATCTGGTACTGAAAGCGGCTGTTTTCCTTAAGGGGCCGTACGGTGTTAAGAAATTATGGAGGCGTTTCACTTATGGATCCACGCGTGTGGCACCAGCATTACGATCCCAATGTGCCTACCTCATTGGACTATCCCCTCTACCCTGCCGATCGTTTTTTGAGGGAAACAAGTAATAAGTACCCCGATAAAGTTGCGCTTATTTTCGGCGGTATGGCTCCCATTATCGGCGAACAGCACCAGACAATAACATACCGCCAACTTAATGGGTTGGTTGACCGCTTCGCCGCCGGGCTGCAACAATTGGGGCTGCAACATGGGGCTCGGGTTGCCCTTTATCTGCCCAATTGCCCCCAACTGGTTATTGCTTATTATGGCATCCTCCGCGCGGGCGGTATTGTCGTGCCCAGCAATCCGCTTTATGTTGCCCGCGAAATCGAGCACCAACTCTTTGATGCGGGCGCTACGGTGGCTGTGGTGCTCAGTATGCTTTATCCTAACATCAAGCAGATTCGGCCGCACACCTCGCTAAAACATGTGATCGTAGCTAACATTAAGGAATATTTTCCAGGGCTCCTTAAAATCCTTTTTACCCTGGCCAAGGAAAAGAAAATGGGGCACCGGGTAGATATTTCGGGAGACGCAAACACTACCTGGTTTCAAGAATTTTTGGCGGCTGCCCCGGACACGCCTCAACCTGTTGAGGTAACTCCCGATGATTTGGCGGTATTGATGTATACCGGGGGGACGACCGGCGTGCCCAAGGGGGCGCAGCTCACCCACAAGAATATTGTGGCCAATGCCCTGCAGTCGGCGGCATGGCTGTCCGGAGGTGGGGGCATTGAAGGCCAAGAAGTAATGATGACGGCACTGCCGTTGACTCACTGCTACTCAATGACCGTCTGTATGAATCTTTCAATCCTCAGCGGCCATACGCAGATTATTATCCCAAATCCTCGCGAGTTTAGGCACGTGTTGAGCACCATCAACCTTCATAAACCCAGCCTGTTTCCGGGTGTACCTACCCTGTATACGGCCATAAACAATCACCCGGACGTAAAAGCCGGTAAATATGATGTCCGGTCGATCAAGGCCTGCATTAGCGGCGCGGCCGGCCTGCCGGTAGAGGTGCAAGAAGAATTTCAGCGGATTACGGGCGGCAAGCTGGTCGAGGGTTACGGCCTCAGCGAAGCCTCGCCGGTGTCCCTGGCCAACCCAATCGGCACGGGTGGGCGAGTCGGCACCATCGGCGTGCCTATCCCTGACACCGATGTAAAGATCGTCGATCTGGAAACCGGCGAAAATACCCTGGGCCCCAACGAGCCGGGCGAGCTTTGCATCCACGGCCCGCAGGTGATGAAGGGTTACTGGGGTATGCCCACTGAAACGGCCAACGTGCTTCGAACCCACGACGACGGTAGACTGTGGCTGCACACCGGAGACGTAGCCGAGATGTCGGAAGACGGCTACTTTCGGATCGTGGATCGGCAAAAAGATATGATCTTAGCTTCCGGTGGCTTTAACGTGTACCCGCGCGACATTGAGGAACGTTTGTACGAGCATCCTAAAATCCTCGAGGCGGCAGCTATCGGCGTGCCGGTCGGTGGAACAAACCAGAGAGCTAAGGCCTTCGTGGTGCTGCGCCGGGGCGAAAGCGCCAATGAAGAGGAGATAATTGAGTGGTGTCGAGCCGGTTTGGCCAAATACAAAGTGCCTAAATACGTCGAATTTCGGTCTGAGTTACCCAAATCAATGGTTGGAAAAATTCTCCGGCGAGAGCTAATGGACGAGGAGGCCGAGAAAAGTCAAGCTCATGAACCAACCCCGTGACTATCAGGATAAGCCGGGCCGATTAGTATTGACCCACTCAACTCATCTTCCGGGGTTGATCCCAATTTTGACTCGGCTGGTCGAGCAGCCGGGAATTAAAACTGTCACGCCAGGCCGGCTGGCTCGGGTTAAGGGACGGCCCACGCCACTAAAAATAAAAGTAACCGTGCCAATTACCGGCGGATACAAACTGCAGGCTCGAGCCCAAAGCAGCGTTCAGGAGGTTTTTATCGTGACACAGCTGAGCGCCAGAGCATTGCAGGCCAAAGTAAACCAATTGCAGGCAGAATAGCACAAGCCGAAAAACGCAGCAGTATGATAATGAGGAGGCAATGATGTCGAAGAAGAAATCCAAAAAAGCAAAAAAGGAACTCGTCGATGAAGTGGTGGTCACGAGCGATGGTAAAGATGATCCTGACCAAACGAAAAATACCAAGAATAAACGGCGGAAAATAAAAAACAAAGTCTATGAGGTAGAGCTGGCCCGCATGCAAGAGGAGCTCGTAAAATTGCAGGAATGGATAAAGAATAAGGGGTTGAAGGTGGTCGCCATCTTCGAGGGGCGTG
>JBFGLD010000613.1:0-4519 GCA_041576335.1 Anaerolineae bacterium
CACGGGGGCACCACCGACGATGGTTTGTTTACGGTTGAAGAGGTGGTTTGTATAGCTGCTTGTGATCAGGCGCCCTGCTTACAGATAAACCTGGATTATTACGAGAACTTGAACGATGAGCAAATTGATGAAGTAATTACCAGGTTACGTGAAGCAGAGCATCGTAAATCAGGTGTTTAATAGCTGCTGCCTGCGCCGGGTTTTTATTCTGATACTGTACTCGGTCAGGCAATGTCATCTCACATAGGGAATTCGTATGGCGAAACATGCTTTGGAACAATATGTCCTGTTACGGCACCGAGAAGTTGAAAATATACGCGATATCAGCGTATATATGGCCAACGGCGGCTATGAAGCCTTAAAACACGCCCTCGATAAGATGCAGCCCGATGAAGTGACGAACCAGGTCAAGACCGCAGGCCTGCGCGGACGAGGTGGCGCGGGTTTTCCGGCTGGGGTCAAGTGGGGCTTCATCCCCAAAAACATTAATCCCAAGTATATTGTGGTGAATGCCGACGAAAGTGAACCCGGTACATTCAAAGACCGGGAAATCATGGAAGATAATCCCCACCAGCTGATTGAGGGGATTGCCTTGTGCGCTTTTGCCGTGGGAGCAGACACGGCCTATATCTATGGGCGTGGTGAATTTAAGACGCTGTTTAATACGACCCTCCAGCAGGCAGTTAACGAAGCTTATGAGGCGGATTTGCTGGGTAAAAATATCCTGGGGACCAACTTCTCGCTAGACTTGCATCTGCATTTAGGCGCCGGAGCGTACATCTGTGGTGAAGAAACCGCGCTGCTCAACAGCCTGGAAGGGTTGATGGGCCAGCCTCGCAGCCGTCCTCCTTTTCCGGCGGTGGAAGGCTTGTACGCCAAACCAACCGTTATCAATAATGTTGAAACCCTGGCCAACGTGCCGCCGATTATCGCCCGTGGGGCTAAATGGTACCGCCAATTTGGGACGGAAAAAAGTCCTGGAACGAAAGTTTTCTGCCTGAGTGGCCGGGTTAATAATCCGGGAAACTACGAGCTGCCGCTCGGTACGCCCATTCGCTACCTCATTGAAGAATGTGGTGGCGGCGTTATCGATGGCAAGGCTATAAAAGGGATATTGCCGGCCGGTGCTTCCTCCGCTATTCTCGGCCCTGACAAACTTGACACCGCCATGGACTACGAATCTATGGCTGCAGCGGGCGCCATGCTCGGCTCAGCTTCCTTCATCATATTGGATGAAACTGTCGATGCGGTCTGGGCCGCCGAAAAAAATATAAAATTCTTCAAACATGAAAGTTGTGGTAAATGTAGTCCATGCCGGGAAGGCACCCACTGGCTGGCTGCCGTCTACGGCAAACTGCGTGAAGGGCGCGGTACCAAAAGAGATGTGGAGCTGCTTACAACAATCGTCGACCAAATGGATGGAAATTGCTTTTGCCTGTTGGGTGAGTTTGCTATCCCTGGTGTACGAACCAGCCTGCAGCTATTTGGTGATGAGTATGATGCTTTGGCCAAAGAAGTGGATGACGTCGAGCAGCCGCAGCAAAATCTGGTGCACCTGTACCTCTGACGAAAAATCTTTAAAGCCCACTCGTCGCCCTTAAGGGTGGGACGCAAATATCATCGTTTGTATTACGGGCCGCCTAAAACGGGCTAATTGAAATATTGAGCCGATTTCTACCAATACGTTAAAGCGGGTTAGAACAGAAAAGAAACATGACCGATCACACAAAGTTAACCATAGATGGTGTAGAGGTCAGCGTTCCCAAAGGAACGCTGATTGTTGAAGCCGCAAAACGGATAAATAACGAGATTCCCGTATTTTGCTATCACGCCAAGCTGGACCCGGTCGGCATGTGCCGCATGTGTTTGGTTGAAGTAGGAACGCCGGCGATTAATCGGGCCACTGGGGAGCCGGAGCTCGATGAGTGGGGTGATCCTGTTATTCGTTTCTTTCCAAAGCCCATGACCGCTTGTACAACGCCGGTTTCTGAAGGCATGGTAGTCAAAGTAAATTCAGAGGCGGCCCTGGCCGATCGCAAGGCCGTACTCGAGTTCTTATTAACCAGTCATCCGCTCGATTGCCCGGTGTGCGACAAAGGGGGCGAATGCCCGCTGCAAGATTTGACCATACGCCACGGACCCGGCAATAGCCGCTTCGATTACGAATACAAGCAGCATTTCCCTAAAAAATATCCGCTGGGCGATTTGATCATGTTGGATATGGAACGCTGCATCATTTGCGCGCGCTGTACTCGATTTCAAAGTGAGATTGCATACGATCCGGTGTTAGCTATTGAAGAGCGAGGTCGCTATGCCCATATCGTCAGCTATTCTAATCCGCCATTCGATAGCCACTACTCGGGCAATACGACCGACATTTGCCCGGTTGGCGCTCTAACCTCTCGTGATTTTCGATTTGAGGCGCGGGCTTGGGAACTAAATAACGTGCCCAGCATCTGCAATTATTGCGGCGTTGGCTGCAATACCGTGTTAGGTACGCGCAAGGGGCAAATCAAACGCGTCATGCCCCGTCAAAATGAAGCGGTCAACGAAATTTGGATTTGCGACAAAGGTCGCTTCGGCCATCAGTTTAATGGAAGCTCCAAGCGCCTAACCAGGCCGCTTGTCCGCAAAGACGGTCGACTGGTTGAAACAAGTTGGAGCGAGGCGCTTCAACTTGTAGCTCACAAATTTGAGGTAATTAAGAAAACGCACGGAAACGATGCCTTGGGGGGTGTGGCCGGAGCACGGCTCTCCAACGAGGATTTGTATCTGTTCCAGAAGTTCTTCCGTGAGGTCATCGGTACGAACAATGTTGATCATCGCCTTGGACTGAGCGCGGCTTTGGAAGATGAAACAGCCTTCACGGTCGGGGTTGGAGTGGATACAGACTTGGGCCGGCTGGGCAAAGGTGCTACGATCCTGGTGATCGGTTCAGATTTGGACCAAGAAGCGCCGATCCTGTATTTGCGCGTGGCCGGGGCCGCGGTCAAACGAGGAGCGCATGTGATCAACGCGGGCGGACGGCGAACAAAGCTGGACGCTCAAGCGAAAACGGCTCTTCGCTACCAGTACGGCACGGCCGCTCATTTAGTACTGGGGATGCTGGCCTCGATCTTGCAGCGAGATCTTATTAATAAAACATGGCTAGAAAGTCACGCGGTGGGCTTGGCCGATTTGGAGCGGAATCTACACGGTTATACCCCCGAAAAGGTATCTAAAATAACCGGCATAGCTGCCGCGGAGATGGAAGCGGCAGCCAAAACCTTTGCCGAAGCCGAGGACGGCATCATTCTCTTCGGCCTTGAAGCCGGAAACGATCCGGCCTTACGCGCTGCGGTAGAAGCTTTGGCGATGGTTACGGGTCATGCCGGTAAGCCCAACAACGGCGTGATTGCCGTTTTACCCCACTCGAACAGTCGTGGGGCAGCCGATATGGGCCTTGTGCCGGATAGGCTGCCGGGTTACGTTGCGCTGGAAGGGCCGGCCGGCCTATCGGCCCGGCAAATGTTAGGTGAAGCCAACGGCCAAGCGCAGGTTAGGGGCATGTTGATTGCCGGGGTTGATCCTGCTGCTGAGGATGAGACCTATAAAGACGCGCTAGCTAAACTTGATTTTTTGGTCGTGCAGGAGCTTTTCTTAACCGAAACGGCTCAACTGGCCGACGTCGTACTGCCGGCTCGCGGCACAGCCGAACGAGACGGTACGTTTACAAATCTGGAGCGTCGTGTTCAGGCTTTTGACCCAGGCGTACCTGCACCCGGACAGGCTTGGGCCGATTGGTTAACTGTGACGGCGATAGCCGGGCAAATGGGTGCTGATTGGGCTTACGCCTCGGCCGACGGCGTGATGGCAGAAATCACGCAGCAAGTACCTCTATATGCCGCCATGAGTTTCCAAAATCTAACGGCGCCCGTTTCGCTGGAGCGTAAGACCTCTCACTATATTTACGAAGGGATGAGCTTTACTGCTGACGTGCGTGAAGGTGAGCAGTGGGCTACCCTGGCCGAAGGCGATCCGGCAACAACACCCAAATTGACATTGCGTTTTGTTGCTCCCGAAGCACCGCCAGAACCGAGCCACGGTTTAACGCTTGTGGCACCGCGCTGCTTGTACGATGGTGGGCGTCTGCTGGCCGAAACAGAAATTGTTCAGCCGCGACTTGTTAAGCCGGAAGTTGTACTCTCGCGGTATGATGCCGAGAAGTTTGGGGTCGCTTCAGGTGATAAGATTGCCGTCTCTAATAATGGAATATCCATTGCTTTACCCATACGGATTAACCGCACGTTGGCCGAAGGGTTGGCCTTATTACCGCGCAACTTGGCAGGTCGCCCGGCGGAGAAGTTGGTCGGTCCAGGAGGCTTGTATGCGACGGTGCAAGTCGAAAAAATAGTAGAATCGGAAGTAGTGCTGGCTGACGTATAAGAAAAATTTTTTGTCAGAAAATGGATTATTGCGGAAATGGACCCGTTTGTTGTTATCCTGATCGTAGAAATCATTAAGATTGGGATCATCGCCA
>JBFGLD010000614.1:0-4519 GCA_041576335.1 Anaerolineae bacterium
AGGTTGGGTTTGTGGAGGGCCGGTGGCGGTCATCTTGGCCCTGGAAAGGGTGCTTGGGGACAATGGCACCCTGGTCATGCCCACCCATTCTAATCATCTTTCCGATCCGGTTTATTGGGAAAATCCGCCTGTGCCTCGGGCCTGGTGGAACCTAATTCGTGATACGATGCCGGCTTACGACCCCGATTTAACCCCTACGTCGGGTATGGGGGTAATTCCTGAAACTTTTCGCAAACAAAGGGGTGTCCGGCGTAGTGGCCATCCCCAGCTGTCCTTTGCTGCCTGGGGCGCGCAAACCGCTGAAATTGTCGAGGAGCACGGGCTCGACTTTGGCTTGGGAGAAGATTCGCCCCTGGCCAGGATTTATGATCGTAAAGGTTGGGTGCTGCTGCTGGGGGTCAAACACGACAGCAATACCTCGCTGCATTTGGCCGAGTATCGGGCTGATTACCCGGGTAAGAAGCACGCTGAAAATGGCGCGCCCTTATGGACCGGCGGGCAGCGGCAATGGGTCAAACTGAACGATCTCGAGTTGGATACGTCCGACTTTGTAAGATTGGGCCAAAGTTTTGCCGATGAAACAGGGCTCGTTCTCCGGGGCCGGGTTGGGCAGGCCAGGGCCTGGTTAATGCCGCAACATGCCTTAGTGGATTTTGCCGTGAGCTGGCTTGAGAAACATCGAAAGGCCGCGTGATATCCCCCAAAGAGTCTCGTCCTCGTATTGACAGAGACTCGAGTGGCTCTTATACTCTCTTGAAAACCACGGCTAATTTCTTGAGGAGTGATTTCAATGACCCAAAAAGCGGTCGATATAACTGTTGAGAACATTTGTCTGGGAAGTCTGGAAGTTGTGGCTTATACGGCGAGTCACGGGTTACTTGGGCGCGATGTACTCAACCGGCTGCGAATTTTGCTTGACGGTCCGGCGAGAACACTCGAGTTTTTGTAATAGAGGAAACTGTCGATGCGGCCTAATCGTCAAAGACGAACCCCCCGAAGACAGCGGCGTAAGGAGTCACCCCTCCTTAATATGCCCTTCCGCCAGCCTCGCCACCCACTGCCGCCATACGAGATTCTTTCGGCTGAACAGATTGAACGGCTGCACCAGGCCTCGCTGCATATTCTCGAAAATGTGGGGCTGGATTTTTTGGATGTCGAAGCCCTGGATATTTGGGAAAAGGCCGGGGCCAAGGTGGACCATGCCGGCCGGCATGTCTGGATCGATCGAGGCTTGGCGATGGAAGCTATTGCCACCGCCCCGGCCAGCTTCAACTGGCGGGCCCGCAATCCGGCCCACAGCGTCGTCGTTGGCGAAAACGTCATCACCTGCGGACCCAACGGGGGGATGGTCTATTCCACCAACCTCGACCGGGGCCGCCGGCCCGGCACTCTGGCAGATTATGAGGATTTTGTTAAGTTATCCCAACAGTGCCACGTGTTGCACTGCGCCGGCTGGGAACAGGTGGCCCCGCTGGATATTCCGGCCTCGACCCGGCATCTGTACCGGCTGTATGCCGGTCTAACCCTGGCCGACAAAGTGGTCATGGAGGCGGCCCACGGCCGCATCATTACCGCCGACTGCCTCAGGATGGTCGAATTGGTTTTTGGCGATATAAATACCGGTGGCCCGGTTATCGGCGATGTGGTCAATGTCAATAGTCCCCTGCGCTATGATGAACGCATGCTGGGCGGGCTCATTGCCTACGCCCGGGCCGGGCAAGTTTGTTTTATTACCCCGTTTATATTGGCCGGGGCCATGAGTCCGATTAGCATGGCGGCGGCCCTGGCTCAGCAAAACGCCGAGGCCCTGGCCGGCATTGCCTTGACTCAGTTGGTCCGGCCCGGTGCGCCGGTCATTTACGGCGGTTTTACGACGAATGTCGATATGAAAACGGGCAGCCCCGCCTTCGGTACGCCGGAGGGAGCCTGGGCCCTGCTGGTCGGGGCGCAGTTGGCCCGCCGCTATAAGTTGCCCTACCGGGGCAGCGGCAGCCTGACCACGGCCAAAATCCCGGATGCCCAGGCAACGTACGAAACCATGTGGAATCTGTGGCCGGCCGTTCAGGCCCATACCAATCTCATCATGCACGCCGTGGGCTGGCTCGAGGGCGGCCTGACCGCGTCCTACGAAAAATTTATCATCGACGTCGAGCTTTTGGCTATGTTTTTTCATTTTCTCGACGGCTTCACCATCGACGACGACACCCTGGCCTTGGATATGATCGCCGCCGTCGGCCCGGGGGGGCACCATTTTGGTACGCCCCACACCCAGGCCCGCTACAGCACCGAATTCTTCCAACCGGCCCTGGCCGACCGGCAGGGCTACGACAGCTGGCTCGAGGCCGGCGGCCTGGACGTGGTGCAGCGGGCTAACGCCGTCTGGAAAGAACTGCTGGCCCAATACCAGCCGCCGCCCCTTGATCGGGCGATTAGAGAGGCCCTGCAGGATTTTGTAGCCCGCCGGGAGCGGGAGCTGGAAGGAAAGAATCTGTATGGGTGATCGCCCAAACTCAAACGGGCGGGATTTGAATTAGTCGGAGATGGTCTCGGACAATTCTAATGGATCAATCCAGTCATCGCCGACCCAGGTGGTGGCTGAGGTGCTGCTGCCGGCCAGGTGGATGCCGCCGCCCCAGGATTTACCGCCGCCCCAGGATTTACCGCCGCCCCAGGATTTACCGCCGCCCCAGGATTTACCGCCACCCCAGGATTTGCCGCCACCCCAGGATTTGCCGCCGGCCAGGATGGTGCTGCTGTCCCACGAGTCTTGACCATCCGTCCAGGTGATCCCGGAGTTGGCCAGCACCTCCGCTTCGATCCACTGCATGCTGTCGGTCCAGGCCGCGCCCATGACCACCAGACTGCCGTCTGCGGAGTCGATCATATAGTACAGGTAGGCCCGCTCGTCATCGCTCAGCAGCCGGCCGAAGGCCCCTTCGTAGTGGGAGGCCATCTCGTTGGGATCCAATTCCTCACTCTGCACCCAACCGTCGCCGTTAGCATCCACCCAGCCGGTGCCGTGGGCCAGGTCAGCCTGGATGTCCATGCCCGGGTTGCCGTTGCCCTCCACCGGGAAGTCGCCAAATATCGCGTACGGGGCCCAGATCCGGCCCGCCCCTTGCTGGAACAGGTTGTACAGGGGGACGTCTGCCTCGGTCACGGCCAGCTGGGCCGAGGCCATCAGCCGGTACTTGACCTGATCGGGGGTGAGGTCGGGGTGAGCCTGCAACATCAGGGCCACGACCCCGGAGGCAATGGCGGTGGACATACTGGTCCCGTTCATGCGGAACAGATCGGCCGTTTGCGAGTAGTCCGGATGCTGCTGGACCAGCTTGGAGGAGTTGGCCATGTCTACGGAGTCGTTGTACATAAACGAGACGATATTCATCCCGGGAGCCAGCACGTCCGGCTTGGCAAAGCCGTCCCAGGTCGGGCCGGTGGCCGACCAGCCGGGTAAAATATCGTCGGGCCAGTAGCCGGGGGTGCGCCGCCCATCGATGGCCCCGACGGTAATGACGTAGGGATCGTTGCCGGGTACGGTGATAGTTTCGGCCTGGGATCCCTCATTGCCCGCCGCGGCCAGCACCACAATGCCGCTGGCCCAGGCCTGTTCGGCGGCGCGGTTCAGCGGGTCGACGAAGTAGGGCGTTGTGGGGTAGGCGCTCAGGCTCAGGTTCAGCACCCGGATGCCGAAGGCGTCTTTGTTGGCCACCACGTACTGGATGCCCTCGATCACGTCTTCATAGGTGCCGGTGCCGTCGTCCTCTAAAACCCGGACACTCAGAATGCTGGCCTCAGGCGCAACACCCATAACAGCCCAGGTGGTTTCGTCCTCAAAATTATTCCAGATAATGCCGGCCACGTGGGTACCGTGACCAAATGGGTCTTTGCTTTTTTGATAGTCGGTCCAGCAGTAGCCCTCTTCTTGAATAATGGAGTTCTTACTTTTGCCGCTGCCGGTCTCGGTACAGAGGCCGGCACCCACAAAGTCTGCCTGGCCTTGAAACTGATTGCTGACCCAACTGCCGAGCGTTTGTTTAACCTCGTCAGAAAAATAAATGCCGCTGTCGATCACGGCAATGGTGACATCCGTGCCCAAAATCGATTCTCCGGTTTTGGTGTGCGGATATGAGTCCCACTGGTAAACATCGGCTCCAACGTCAATGACGGTGGGGTAGACCATTTTATATGTCCAGCGATTTTTGGCTGTCTGCACATCCGGGCTGCCGTCCCAGGGCACCGGGAAGCGATAGTCGGTCACCCAGCCGTCGGCGTCCATCGGCCCGCTGGCGGTCTCTACCCCTTTGTTATCGACAACTGAGATAATGCCGGGCTCAGCCGTGAGAGTCTCGAGTTGATCGGCCGGCAACGTGGCGCTCACGGCGTCGATTAGCCACAGGTCGCTGCTGACCTGTCCGCCCAGGCGCTCGATAGCCTGGGCCGCTGTCTGCGAGTCGTCTGCGGTGACGATCAGGGCTAATGTGTCGGCCTGGCTCGTCCATAGGCCGGGCTCAACGTA
>JBFGLD010000615.1:0-4516 GCA_041576335.1 Anaerolineae bacterium
CGACAATGGACGGAAACCCGCTAACCCGCTTTGCAGCCCTCAGGCGGAGCGTGTTCAATATCACTTGACAAAATCATCCGGACGTTACAAGTCTCTGCCTGGCAGCATTGGCAGCCGGTTCGGCCCCAAAATCTGCCGGCATTGTCCAGCTAAACTGCCGGGAAGTTGGACCTAAGCACAGTCCTGATCCCTTAAGGAAGTCAGTTGACATCCCTTCCTAATTCGATTACAATCCTAATCCAAATTCTGAACGCAGGATAGATAGTTATGGGTATGACCAGTTCCCAAATTCGACAGGCATTTTTAAAGTATTTTGAAAAAAATGGACACGCTGTCGTAGCCAGCTCCTCGCTGGTGCCGGCCGATGATCCGACTCTGCTTTTCACCAACGCCGGGATGGTTCAATTCAAAGACACCTTTTTGGGCTTGGAAAAACGAAGCTATACGCGGGCCGCAACATCTCAAAAATGTATGCGTGTTTCGGGTAAGCATAACGACTTGGAGAACGTCGGTCCCTCACCGCGCCACCATACGTTTTTTGAGATGCTTGGTAATTTTTCGTTTGGCGATTACTTCAAAGAGGATGCAATCCGTTTTGCTTACGAGTGTTTGACCAAGATTTACGGCGTTACGCCGGACCGGCTCTACTACACGGTTCACGACAGCGACGATGAAGCCTTCGACTTGTGGACCAAACAGATGGGGATCGACGCGGCCCGGGTATATCGGATGGGCGACGCAACTAACTTTTGGCAAATGGCGGATGTTGGCCCCTGCGGTCCTACATCGGAACTGCATTACGATTGGGGTGAAAAATTCTGCACCTGTAACCAGCCCGACTGCTCTGTAGCCTTGGACAACGGCTGCGAGCGCTGGCTCGAGATTTGGAACCTGGTTTTTATGCAATTTAACCAGACTGAAGACGGCAGCCGCAATCGCTTGCCGAAACCGGGGGTCGATACCGGCATGGGTCTGGAGCGAATTGTTTCGGTGGTGCAGAATAAACGCTCAAACTACGAAACCGACCTCTTCATGCCACTCCTGCGCCACGTTCAGGCCTTACTTGGCCACACTGAGGCCCAGGTAGAACAAAACCTGGTCGCCTATCGCGTGATTGCCGATCACGGGCGGGCGATTACTTTTATGATAGGGGATGGCGTGATGCCAGGCAATGAAGGTCGGGCCTCCGTCTTGCGGCTTATTCTGCGCCGTGCGGCGCGATATGGTCGTTTGGCCGGTTTTGAAAGGCCGTTCTTGGCAAACGTGGCCGAAAAAGTTATTGAGGAAATGGGCGATCATTACATCGAATTGAAAGCACGCCGGCAATTTATTCTAAACGTGATTACTCAAGAAGAGGAACGTTTCCTGAAAACATTTACTAATGGCCTGGAACTCATTGCCGCTCTGGTTGACAGGCTGAAAGCTGCCGGAGAAAGCACCATACCCGGCAGCGAGGTCTTTAAATTATACGCCACGTACGGTTTTCCCAAAGACCTGACCCGGATTATTGCCGAGGAGGAGTACGATTTTTCCATCGATGAACCAGGTTATCAAAAAGCGTTCAGGCAGCATACCGAAATTTCGGGCGGCAGCAAAATTGGCGAAATTGCCATTGATATGCTGCAGCTTTACGCCGACCTGTTTGACCAACTGAAACAGGCGAATCGCTTGCCCGGCAGCGGCGTCAATCACCAAATCTATGGTGACTCGCAGCTAAACAGCTCCGTGGTCGCTATTGTGCGTGATGGTGAGGTTGTGAATAGTGCCGGAGAAGGCCAGAATATCGAAGTTGTGCTGGCAGTTACGCCCTTTTATGTTGAAGCGGGTGGTCAGGTCAGCGATACCGGTTGGATTGTACACCAAGCTGACGCCACTTCCGAGCCTAATTGGGAAATTGAAGTTGCGGATGTCAAACAGCCTGTAAATGGCTTGATCATCCATCAGGGATTGGTAAGGAGCGGGACGGTTAGCATGGGGGACTCAGCGCGGGCGATAGTGGACAGTGAACGCCGCTGGGATATTATGCGCAATCATACCGCCACCCACGTTTTGCACCGAGAACTGCGCCGTACCCTGGGCGCTCACGTAGCTCAGGCCGGTTCGTTGGTGGCGCCCGACCGGCTTCGCTTCGATTTTAGCCACACCCAGATGGTCAGCCCGACTGAGCTTGAGCAAATCGAACGGGCTGCCAATGAGGCCATTCTGGCTGACCTGCCGGTTGTGCCGATGTTTAAGCAATATACCGACTTAAAGCAGTCCATTGCCGATGGGCAGATTATGGCCTTGTTTGGCGAAAAGTATGGCGATCTGGTTCGGGTGGTCCAAATTGGGACGAATGGTCAAACCTTTAGCCGAGAACTATGCGGTGGTACTCACGTGCAACATACGGGCCAAATTGGAATGCTGCATATTACCAGCGAAGGAAGTGCCGCGGCTGGTGTGCGTCGTATTGAGGCCGTTACTGGCCGGGCAGCCCAGGAGCTTATTCATAAACGCCTGGTTACATTGGAGCAAACTGCTTCGATGCTCGGCGTACCACCCGAGGAAGTTGGTCAACGAATGCGGGCGTTGATGACGCAACTCCAGGATCAGGACAGGCAGCTCAAAGAGTTACAGCGCAAGCTAGCCCGTTCCGAATTTGAGAACCTGCTGGCCGGCGCCCACAAAGTAAAGGACGTCGATGTTGTTTCCCTTAGAGTCGATGTCCCCGATACGGCTATGCTGCGCGAGATGACCGACTGGTTTCGAGACCGGCTCGGATCCAGCGTTGTGGTGCTGGCTACCGTGTCCGACGGTAAACCCAGTTTTATTGCAACTGTTACTCAAGATTTAACCCGGCGTGGCCTGCACGCGGGAAGGCTGGTCAACGAGGTGGCCCAGGTGGTGGGGGGGCGCGGCGGCGGCAGAGCAACGATGGCCGAAGCCGGCGGTAAGGATGCCGGTCGTCTCAATGAAGCCCTCTCTAAAGTGGACACTCTCGTGAGTGAAGCACTCGCTGCAGCGTAATCCACAATCATTAACGTCTGCTGACAAGCCTGCATACCAAACATTGTTGGGGAGGTGGATCAATGATTTTGGACTAGACCGAGAGCTATGTTGGACAGTCTGGCCCATCTTCCATGCCACTAAGAAACTGCCGGTAGGCCGGGGGGCGCGAGGGGGTAGCTCCCGCCAGTTTCTCCCCTTTTTGAACGATGCCTTAGCGTCGTTGATCACTCGAAAGGCACATGAATTTCCTGCGCCGGTTCTATCAGCAAAAAACAGAAAGGCCCGGCTCCTACAGCCTGGTTGATATCGGGCGGGATACGGTCAAAGTTGCCGTAATTCTGCTCACACCTGGCGCGCCGGAACCCCAAGTAGTCGGCTATGGGTTAGCCGAGACGGGCGGACATGATATCACCGGGGGGCGCCTTGAGGCAGCTGCCGTGACCGACTCGGTTAACACTGCTCTCATCCTGGCCGAAGATAGTACCGAGGCCGTCGTGGGCCAAAAAATAGTGCCCGATCACGTAATCTTTGCCCTGGCCGGCCGAGCCACAGTCGGAAAATTATTCACCGTGCGCCAAACTCGGAGCAGCCCGACGCTGCCGGTCTCTGTCAAAGAGTTAAATCAACTCAGAACTCGCGCTGAAAGACTGGTGCGGCAGGGATTAGTTCAACTGCCTGTTGAAGGTGGCCGGTGGCGAGCCCTGGCCTTTAACGATGCGGGACTTCGTCTGGACGAACATTTAGTTTTGGAAGGTGTGGGCTTAACCGGCTACGAGATGTCCTTGTCAGTCTTTGGGGTAGCCGGTCACGCGGGGGCGTGGCGGGCTCTGGAGGTTCTGGCCGATAGATTGGATCTGCTGATTGCCAACATTATTGCCGCGCCGCAGGCATTGGCCTCAATTGTGCCTTATTCCGAAGCCGTTGTTTTAGATACGGGCGAGTCCGGTACGACCGTATGTTTGATCCGAGACGACAGCTTAGTTGCCACCGGCTGGCTTCCTTTCGGTGGAGGCTATTTTACTCAGGCGCTGGCTCAGGCCGCCGATATTGACGCCGATAGAGCGAAAGAATTACAATATGCGCTGACAAACGGCAAGTTGGATCAATCCGAGGCCGTCGATTTGAACGCCTGCTTGGAATATGCTCGTGAACGTTGGTATCAGGCCGTTATAGAAATGTTAGTTGAACTCTCCGCGGAGCAGTTACTTCCATGGAAAATATGTTTAACCGGCAGGGGCAATTTGCTGCCGGGCTTGGATAAACTGCTCAAATCTGACCCGACACCTTTTCAACGTGCGCCGGAGATAAGCCGCCTGGGTCCTCGTCCGCCAACCGACATCAAGGATTTGACCGACGGATTGGATTACGATTTATTTTCGTTAGCTTTAAGTTTGACGGTTGGCTTGCCGGAACTGTGATGGAACACATTATTGAACTAGAGAACACAGACGATATGGCCTCCATTAGAGGGCGAATAGATTATGCCATATCGCCAATAGCGCCTGCTAATGCCCTGGCAGCCGGCCCG
>JBFGLD010000616.1:0-4514 GCA_041576335.1 Anaerolineae bacterium
AAGTGTTTGACACAATTCTGACCAACGTCTGACCGGGGTGCGTGGTCAGCCGCTTAGAGATGTAAGGCGATAGCCATATCGTCGTCCTATTCGGGCAGCCACAAGGCAGGACCAAAGCTGCTCGTGCGATCTGCTTTAGGTGAATTTAAAACCACTGCACTGAGCGTGTGGGCTTGGTTAAAGTCAGCAGATAGTGTTATAATCCAGCTTATCACGCAACGGTGCGGATAACAGGCTCTTGAAAGAAAATATTGAAGCACTCATCGCCTCGATCGGCTGTACAGTGTTGTTAGCAGTTGGCTTATTTTATTCCGGGGTCTTGATCGGCCAAACAACCCCAATCGGTATGCTCGCCCCGCCTCGGTGGCTTGGATTTCCCTTTTTGTTTCTTCTGCCATGGTGTTCAACCCTTTTGCTCAGAGCGCACAGAAAACAGAAACAAAATACGCAGTGGCTTGAAACCTGGTCACGAGCCGGACGACGAAGGGTTGTGGGGTACACAACATCGCGAACCCGGGAAACGATAGAAGAGGCCTGGCTTCGCAGCCACATCGACCATTCCTCTGGCCCGGCTTTTGCCAGACGCTTGCTTGATAGCGCATCGGTTTGGGGGTGGGCGACCTTGTTGAATATGTTGGCGCTGGCTTACATTTGCCTTTGGTTCGGCCTGATGGCCGCTCGTGGTGGATAGACGGAAATCGGTTAAGTTAACTTCTTTTATACTCAGGTCAACATGGGGAGTATTTTATGGCGCTCGAAGTTGAACTAAAAGCTCGCCTTCATCAACCCGCCCACATCGAAGCCAAAGCTGCTCGGTTAGGCCGCTTTGGCGGAGAGTTTTTCAAGGAGGATATTTATTTCCGGCGTCGGAGCGATTCCGGTCGTCTCCCGGACGATCGTTTTCGCCTGCGCCGCGAAGGCGATACGGCAACTGTTACCTTCAAACAAGCTATCCAGGCCGGCGGGTTGGAAGTTAACGATGAGGTTGAATTTGGAGTCGATGAGGCTCGGGCCTTCTTCCAATTCGCCGACCGGATTGGCTTTGAGCCATTTGTGGTAAAGCGCAAAAAATCTCGGCTGTATCGCGTCGGGCGGGCCCAGGTCGAAATCAACCAAGTTACGCACCTGGGCCATTTTGCCGAAATTGAGATTATGTGCTCCACTGAAGCTGACGTACCGATCGCCAAAGCCGAACTCTTGCATCTTTTGATGCGTCTAAATCTTAAGGAAGCCGATCTGGAACCGAGACGCTATATCGAGATGATTCAGGAGGCCTACCCGGTCCAGTATCGATTTGTGTCCAGCAGTACCTCAGATTGGCCGTTTGAGGAAATTGCCTGTCCGTAGGGTGCAGAAAAACCCGGATGCCTTAAATGCGACCACATCGTTCGGCCGGCAGCCGGCAGACAATGAACGACGACTAACTCCATGTCGCCCTTCTTTCGTCTGTCCTCTGTTATGGTCAGAGACTTCAGGCAGCTCAAACCAGCAGCTGCTTTGTTGCACTAGCCGTCTTTAGACAATTTTCGTGGTACAAACATCAAAATTTTGGAAAATCATAATTTTTGTGCTGTTGGTCCTCATCCTCGGTCGCTTTATGGTGGTGGGCATGCCCAAAATATTATTTAACCACCTGTCCAGTGATGGGGATGAGAGTGCCTACCTTTCACTGGGGCTGGCGCTCAAGGAGGCGGGGGTGCTAAGTGACGGCACTCGTCCCCCGCTTTACTCCCTGCTGCTGACACCGTTTGCCGGACGGGAATGGACATATTTCACCAGCGCCAAGCTTCTTACGTTGGGTATCGGGGCGGTGACCGTTCTGGCCCTGTTTGGGGTGGGCCTGCGCATGTTTGGCTGGCCAACAGCGCTGCTGGCCGCCTTTTTGTTGGCTGCCAACAAAGAGTTTCACGTCCGGTCGACAACCATCTACGCCGACGTGCTGCTGGCCTTGATAATGATCGGGGCCTGGTATTTTTTGATAAAGAGTGTCGAGGGTTGGAAACAATCTGTCTGGGCCGGGTTCTTTGTCGGCTTGGCCTTCTTAACCAAAGGCTCAGCCCCGGTGCTGCTGGCTGCGTGGGGATTGATGGCCCTGCTCCATTTCCGGCGGTCGATCTTTCACCAATTCCACCTCCTGCTGGTGCCGCTGATTTTTGTGATCGTCTCGTTACCCCTGCTGATATACAACGCTAATACTTTTGGCAGCCCGACCTACAACTTTGCCACGCAGCACATTATGTGGATGGATCGCCTGGAGCAGATTAACACAGCCGACCCGGCTGAGCTGCCAACCGCAGCGACCTACTTTGCCACCCACACACCCGCTGATATGGTCGCCCGCATGCAAAAGGGGCTGCGGCGGCTGAACCCGGTCATCAGCCGCAGCGTCATTCCCAGCCGAGCCTTTGAACCGGCCTGGTTAGGAGCCGCCTTAGGGCTGGTAGCTGTGGTCGTGATTTTCTCCCTGGCAAAGTACCGGCGACAGGCTTTCGTTCAATACTTCACAGAACATCAGAACGCGTACCTGTTCACTCTTTTTCTTTACGCTCTATTTTACCCGTTTTTCACCTGGTACGTGGCCGGCTCTTCTGCCGAGACGCGCTTCGTCGTGCCCTTACTGGCTCCATTTTACCTGCTGCTGGCTGACGCGGTAGTGACCCTATTACGCGGCTTTAAGGCGTGGTTAATCCGGTCGGAGATGACGCTATCGCTGACCGTCTATCGCCTGGTCCTGGTCTCGGCCATCTTGTTAGGAGTATGGTGGACTTTTGACACGGCCTGGGTCGAACGCTGGGCACTTACCGTCGATCCTTTCCTGTCCGACCGTGAGGCCAACGCCGAAGAAGAGGCCATGGTTCAATGGCTGTCGCGAGACAACCCAAGCGGGGCGGCGCTTATCTCGTTTGGCCCCAGCAAATCGCTGCCCTTGTGGAAGTTTCCGACCCGCTTCACCATCGAGCGCCTACCCATCGATGTCAACAGTTGGAACGCGATGGAAGCCTATGTTCAAGACCGGCGACCGGCGTATATCATTCTCGACGCGGATACCGTTCGCCGCCGCCGTCAGGCCTTGTCGGACTATTTTCAATATGAGTCTGATCGAGCACAAGTGCTGTTTGAGAATTATCCTGCCAACTGGGCCTTCGATCTGGCCTATCCCGAATTCCCCTGCCGCTGGTGCATCTTCTCACCTCTGGCAAATGCGCCGTCGTTAGCCACCTTCGAAGGGGGCATCGAGCTGCTGCAATGGCGTGTGGCTTCGGAGCACGACAGGGGTTCAAGCGCGTCGATTTCTATGAGCAATTCTCCAGCTACGAGTCACAATTCACAATTTCTGCGACTAATTCTGACTTGGCGCACCCACGTGCCTCCGACCGCTGACTATACGATGTTTGTTCACCTGACGAGTGGGGACGGCTTTGTAAAAACCCAGCACGACCGTCAGCCGTTTGACGGCTTGCGGCCCACATCCGGCTGGCAACCCGGCCTAATATTGGCCGACCGCTACGATCTACCGCTCGACGACAGCCTCACGCCCGGGGAATACCTACTCCTGGCCGGGCTTTACGACCCCACCACCGGCGAGCGCCTAGCCGTCGTCGAGGGTCCCCACGGCCCCGGGCCGGCCACTGTGCTGCTGGGTGCGGTACGAATCGAGTAAGGCCATTCGGGAGCCCACAGGTTTCGCTAATCAAGGTTTTGGGGAACGCTCAGCCTCGCAGTTTCCTTGACTAATTCTTTAGTTATTGTAGAATCCGAGAATGTTTTTCATATCGAAATCTAAAGCCAACACGCTGATGGTGCTGGTCGCCTTATTTGCATTTTTGGTAGGGTTGTACAACCTGGGCGATGCTCGTCTGAGCAGCGATGAACTCAAAACGCTGACGACTATCGAGGAAAATACCCTTTTCGGTGTCCTCTTCAACTTTGAGTCGAGCAGTCACGTCTTTTTTACGTTTGTCCTAAGCAGTGTATATCACCTGACGGATAAGCTATATGTTTATCGCGCGGTACCGGTCGTGTTCGGCCTGCTGGGGGTAGCTATGGCCTACCGGGCCGGGAAGGTGATGATCGGGCCTCGCGAGGCGCTGGCGGCTACCTTTCTGCTGACGGTCACGCCCATCTTTGTGCAGTACCTGCGCGAGATGCGGGGTTACGCCGCAACGGTTTTTTTCGGCATGGTCATCCTCTACAGCTTGTGGCGGGGAATTGCCACAAACCAGAAACGCTACTGGATCAGCCTGGTAACTGCCGCCGTACTCGGCATCTATACCCATCTTTATTTCATACTCATCCTCGGACCGGTCACGTTCATTGTAGCTGCGGAGTGGCTCCTGGCCGGGAGAGATCGTATGCCCCAGGCGCGGCCAGGATGGCGGACTCATTTATTCAAATCCTACTTCGTCAGCCTGGCGGCTGTCGGGATCATGTTAGTCGTGTTGTACGGCCCCATCGTCGCTCAGATCTTGGCCGTACCTGACAACCAAACTCTGCGCGCCCCGGCGTTTGGACCT
>JBFGLD010000617.1:0-4511 GCA_041576335.1 Anaerolineae bacterium
GACACAATGCCCCGATGCCACGGCGTTGCGGCAACTGGCGCCGCCAGCTGCTCGGCCAGTTGTCGAAGCTGGTCCCGAGCATCCGACCACAAAACCCCGCCGCCGGCCAGAATAAAGGGGTGTTCAGCCGCGTCTAACAGCTTCAGCGCTCGCTCCAAATCGGCCGGGGCAGCACCCAGACGGCTGAATTGATGAGAACCGGACGGGATGTTGTTATCGGTTGGCGCAGGCTGTAACAAAAAATCTTTGGGTAGGCCCACATACACCGGCCCCGGCCGGCCCGAGAGAGCGACATGAAAGGCGCGACGCACCAGCTCGGGCACTCTGTCGGCTCGTTCGGCCCGCCTGGCCCACTTGGTGATGGGACGCAAGAGCGCAAGCTGGTCAACTTCATGAAAATTGCTCCGGCCCCGTCCATGGACGAAGCTGGTCGACTCACTGGCGATGAGGACAACCGGGACCGATTCGTGGTAAGCCTGGGTAATGCCGGTGATGGTATTCGTTAGTCCTGGCCCGGCGCTGACCAGACAAACCGCCGGGCGACGAGTCACGCGGGCATAGCCGTCACTCATAAATGCTGCGGCCTGTTCGTGCTGGACCGTCACAACTTGTATGTCCGGCTGCCGGGCCAGGGCATCGAATATATCCAAAATTGAGGTAGCGATCAGGCTAAAGACAGTATCAACACCCTCTGCCCGTAGCACCTTAACCACGGCATCGGCAACCGTTCTGATTTGATTATTATTGTTCATGCCACCTCGCCATTATTTGTTCCGACGTTTCAACCTGTCCAAAGACACGCCCCAACCGGGCCAGCGCCTCTTCGTGCTCGGTCATTACTTTTGAAGCTGTACAATCGGCCACAGTGATGACGTCATAGTCGCGGGCAAAGGCATCTCGCGCCGTCCCTTCGACACAGTAGGGCGTGCTGACACCGGTTAAGATCACCGTTCGCACGTCCAGACGTCTCAAAATGATGTCCAGGTCGGTTCCAAAAAAGGCGCTGTGGCGGTGCTTGGTGATAATCGGTTCCTGCGGTTGCGGCTCCAGCCCTTCATAAAAGGCCGTACCCCAGGGATCATCGGCCCAGACAAATTCTTTACCCTGGCTCGCCGCTGCCGGCGACACCGTATTATCATCATTGATCGTGCGCACCCAGATCAACGGAATGCCGACCCGGCGAACAGCGGCACAAAAGGCGATCAGCTTTGGCGCCATCTGCTCGGCGACGCTTGGCCCGGTTGCAGATCCCATATCGCGCTTATCTTTCTTGGCTCGGAAGTAGCGCAAGGTTGCACCATCTCGATGAACGTAATCATTTTGCATATCGATAATGATGACCGAGGCCCGGCTTGGTTGGATTAGCTCAACAAGATTTGGCACACCTTATTTCACTCCACCCTAAATTTACTTACGAACAATAATCAACTCACCATAGTCACGAACTTTTAAGCCCAATCCCGGTGCTTCCGGCACAGTAACCCGACCATCGGCAAAGGTGAGACCGCCTTCAGTAACCACATCTTCGGCCAGGCGCGCATGCTGCATCAAGCCGGGAGCAATGGCTTCCCGCAGCGCAGTCGCCAAATGGGCTGAAGCCGTATTTGAAACTTTTGTTTCGCCGCGAACACCATCCACCCGATACCCTAATCCGGCGCCCTGGGCGATCATTGCAATTTGGTGCGCTCGCCATAAACCGCCTGCTTTCATCAACTTAATTGAAACCAGATCAGCCGAGCGACGACGAGCAATTTCAGCAGCATCTTCAACAGTGTGACAGGTTTCGTCAGCCACAATCGGCACGGCCACCGCCCGGCGTACTTCTTCTTGAGCCGTAATGCCGTGACACGGTTCCTCGACCAAAACATTGTATGGCTCTAAACGGTGGATAACCTGAATCGCCTCTTTTACCGTCCAATGTCCATTGGCATCGGCGATGAGGGTCGCTTCAGGTCCAACCACTTCGCGGATGGCCCGGATTCGCTCAACCGCCAGTTTGGAATCAGTCATTTTGATTTCAAAGGCGCGAAAGCCTTCGTTGTAGCGTTGTAACGCATCCTCAGCCATCTTTTCCGGCTCGTTAACGTACAGGGCAAAGCTGGTGGTTGGTAGAGGGTCCGTTTGCGACCGTCCGCCCAGTAAGTCGTATACGGGCCGACCAATTGCTTGCCCCATCAGATCATACAGAGCAATATCAAATGCGGCCTTAACCGCTTGATTGCCCCGAATGTGGTGATCCATAACGCTATGCGCTCGCTCAATATCAAAGGGACTCAATCCTATCAGTAAGGGAGCGAGCGTAGTCGCAACGTCAATCAACGCTCCGGCAGTAAGGCCCAAATAAAATCCGATGGCTGTTGCCGTTCCAACGCCGGCCAACCCCGTATCGGTGTAGATATAGACGAAAATAACCGGTGAGGTATCTTGCCATGTTCGTAACGGCGCACCACTAACCTGGCGAAATGGAATTTTGGCGTAATATATCTTAATTTTGCTGATTTTCATAGGCTTAAATTAATACTCATCCCTTAAACTGGGCCGCCCCTGCCCCAGCCGGACCAATTTTACCAACCAATTATCAATGTGACGCTTGGTTGTATGGGCCGCCTGTGGGTAGAGCCGATGATCATGGATCAAGTCCGAGAAACGGACTTTACCTTCAAACCAATCCCGAATAGCCGCTTCTTTGCCCCTGATATTGTGGGCTCCGGCAATAGGCTTCGGCGGGGCTGCGCCTGTTTGGACATCCGCTTCGCCGCCGATGATTTCAACGTGAAAAGCATCACTATCCAGTACGTCGAAATTGATGGTGTGATCGTAACGCATGATCGTTTCACGTCCTTCGATAGTGCTGGCCGCGTTTTTTAGCAGCTCATCAAGGATTGCATGGAGTGGTCGGCTCATTAGTAGGGCGCCTCCTCAAATAACTTATCCGGATCGCCATATTTGGCGGCCACCTGGCGCACTTCCGGATCATCAAAGACCACCAACCGGCCGTCCACGATGCACGGCTCCTCGTCAACCCATAAGCTGCACTTGAGGAGGTGGCCGTGGGTATGGACCGGCGCGCTTTCCATTTCCGGGGTGGGCGTACGCCCGGCGGTAGATCCGACTGCATAGTGGGTGACCCCGGAGCGGCGGGTGGGCATTGTATTCAGCGGTGCTTTCGGGTTGACACCCAGGGCAATTTCACACAAAATGTCGGCGTATTCTCCGCCCTCGGCAATCAAGCGCCGGATCAACTCGGCCTCATAACCGCCTTCAATGCGGCAGCGGCGATCCTCAAAGATCCAGCGGACCGGCTCGCTGAGCGGATGGACCACATCAGAACCGGCGGGTGGCAGCAGCTTGTACTCTTCTTCGCCGTGCAAGCCGTCAAAAACCACAGTGCCGTTGGCATCCTTGAACAGTTCGATACCCACCGTGGCCCCGCAGAATTGGTTCCACTGGCCTGGCATCAGCTTGGGTAATAAAAAGCCGGTATGGATAGCGTAACGGGGGTCGTACGTGGCGGTCAGGTCGGTGCCGTTATCGGCCTTAACCCGGATGGTTTTGGCGACATCGCCGGGTGTCGTAGCGCCGCGAGTCCACTGGTCGTAGATTTTACGGGTCACGAGCTGCATTACCTCAAAGGGGAACAGGGCCCACTCTTCAGTCAGCGCTTCGATGCTGCTCCCCAGCGGCACCCGCAACATGCGTACTTCGTGTTCGATCATGGCCGTTTCTTGTACCCGCGGAAAAGTCTGGGCCTCGACTGACTTCAATTGAATCACCACGTCCGAGCCGTACATGGCCGTTTTGTAGGCGCGCGGCGGCTCGGCCCCTTTTCGCCAGCTCAAGCCGCCCGGCTGGCTGGTCACAACAACCGGTCGACCGCCGCGCTCTTCAACGGCGGCTAAAACGGCCTGCACAATCAGCGGCGGAATGAGTGTGTCGGCAAAAATAGCCACATCTTCGCCTCGCTCCAACTGGCAGTAATCCATCATGTTGCGAGCGGCCGGGAGTAGATCTAACAAACGATAAGGGTTTATGTCCATCAATAAACCTCCTTTGGTATTTTGAGGCGGTTACCCAAACGGACAATTTGGGCCAGCCAGTAGTCGATGTGGCGCTTGGTGGTATGAGACGCCACCGGAAACATGCGCCCTTGCTCGATCAGATCGGACATCCGCTCCTGACCGCTGAACCATTCGCGAAAGACCGCGGTCTCGGCCTTGATTTCATGCCCTTCGGTCAGCGGACGTTCGGGCATTTGGCCTCCGCTGACTTTGCCCTGGCCGTCTTTAGCTTCAAAGTAAAATGGATCGCTATCCAGGGGAGTAAACTGAACGGTGTGGTCGTGCATGGCCAACATTTGGCGGCCGGCCTCGCTGGCTTTACAATTTTCCAGTAATGTTGAAAAGGTTTCAGCGAGTGTCTGCGTACTCATTAGAAACGTACCTCCTTCAGGAGTTCATCAGGGTCGCCAAATTGTTCGGCAAATTGGCGGACTTCGGGATCATCCAGGGCCA
>JBFGLD010000618.1:0-4505 GCA_041576335.1 Anaerolineae bacterium
GCGGTGACGATCAGGGCTAATGTGTCGGCCTGGCTCGTCCATAGGCCGGGCTCAACGTAGGCCGTCGGGGTCTCCGCGTCAGGCGTCTGGGCCGACGTTGCGCTGGTGAGAACCGTGGTTAGGGTGATTAAGGTGATGATGAGAATGCGTTTTAGAGTCATTGGATTGTCCTTGAGCTGAAAAGAGTTCCGATTTGCGTTGCTGCGGTACAGGCCCTCACCCCCCGACGCCGTGCATTGACGCTCCTCATCTCTAAGGAAGCGGGGAACGGGCGTTGAGGAGTCCATCCGGCCCCGCGGTATGCCGCGGGGCATTGAGTTACTTGCTATGGCGTTGGGGGCAGAGGCCGGATTTTACCATCATCGACCTAGTTGTCGTTTACCCAGGTCGACGTGGAGGCTGTACTGCCACCCCAGGAGTTGCCACCGCCCCAGGAGTTGCCACCACCCCAGGAGTTACCGCCACCCCAGGAGTTACCGCCACCCCAGGAGTTGCCACCGCCCCAAGAGTTACCACCACCCCAGGAGTTACCGCCGCCCCAGGAGTTGCCACCACCCCAAGAGTTACCGCCCCCCCAGGAGTTACCGCCGCCCCAGGAATTACCGCCGCCCCAGGAATTGCCGCCACCCCAGGAGTTGCCGCCACCCCAGGAATTGCCACCACCCCAGGAGTTGCCACCGGCCCACAGCATGTTGCTGTTCCAGGCGTATTGGCCCTGCTGCCAGGTTAGACCGGAGCTGGCCAGGGCAACATCGTCGATCCAGCGCAGTGTATCGACCCAGGCTGCGCCAAAGGCCACAAAGTTGCCGCTGGCGTCGAAGGTGTAGTAGACATAGGCCCGCCCATCATCGCTGAGCATGCGGCCGAAAGCGCCCTGGTAGTGGTAAGCCATTTCATTGGGATCGAGTTCGTCATTTTGCACCCAGCCGTCGCCGTTGGCATCGACCCAACCGATGCCGTGGGCCAGGTCGCCGTTGATATCCATGCCATAGTTGGCCTGGTTATTGGGGTCGAATTCACCCAGCACCGCTTCAGGCGCCCAGATGCGGCCCATCCCCTGCTGGAAGATGTTGTAGACCAGATCAGGCTCTGCCTCGTCGGTCAGGGCCGGTCGGGCCGAGACCATCAGCCGGTACTTGACCTGATCTGGGGTCAGGTTCGGGTTCGCTTGCAGCATCAGCGCGGTGACGCCGGATGTTACCGCCGTGGCCATACTGGTCCCATTCATCCGGAACAGGTTGGCTGAGGGGGAGTAATCCGGGTGTTCCAACACTAGCTGAGCCGGTTGTGCTTTGCCTTGACTATTGTTGTTCATAAAGGAAATAATATGTTTTCCCGGCGCCAGGATGTCCGGCTTGGCAAAGCCGTCCCAGGTGGGACCGGTAGCCGACCAGCCGGGCAGGATGTCATCGGCCCAGTAGCCGGGGGTGCGGTTGTTATCGACCGCTCCCACGGTTACCACGTAGGGATCGTTGCCCGGTACGGTGATGCTCTCCGGGCCCGGGCCCTCATTGCCGGCCGCGGCCACCACCACGATGCCGTTGGCCCAGGCTTGCTCTACGGCCCGGTTCATTGGATCAACAAAATAAGGCGTGGTGACGTAGGCGCTCAGGCTCATATTCAAAATCCGAATGTTGAAGGTGTCTTTGTTGGCCACCACGTATTGGAGGCCTTCAATCACGTCTTCGTAAGTACCAAATCCATCGCTGCCGAGCACCCGCACACTCAGAATGTCGGCGTCAGGGGCCAGGCTCATATGTACGCCGGTTGTTTCGTCAGTAATTCGGCTCCAGATGGTGCCGGCCACGTGCGTGCCGTGACCATAAGGATCGGTGCTGTAAGCATCGCCGGTGAAGCAGTAACCGTTTTGCTGACTATAACCGCCGCCGTTGGGGCACGTTCCCGCGCCGACAAAATCGGCCTGACCCACGAAATGGGCCGCCAGATCGGCCCCCAAGACATCTTTGACCTTGTTGCTAAAGTACACCCCGCTGTCCAACACGGCTACGGTGACGCCCTCGCCGGTAATCGGCGTCCCATCCGGCAATAGGGTTTCGTGCAGGACATCAGCCCCGACATCGATGGCTACCGGGTTACTCAGTTGCCATTCGAGCCGGTTATCGCTGGGCTCCGCATCGGGCCGACCATCCCATTGCTCAGGCATGTAACCAAAGGTAGCCAGGTGGGTGATGTTGATCTGAGCCACCACCACGCCGCCCGGACCGACGCTCGGACTTTGCCGGATGGCGTCGTGTATCTTCACCCGGGTTGTGACCTGGCCGTCTGGGGTCAAGGCCACCAATTCCCGACCCTCATCACCCACATAGATGTTTCCGGCCGCGTCCAGGGCTGGACTAGCGATAATATTGCCGGCCGCCGTGTAGCGCCATTGTTCTGCACCAGTGGCAGTATCTACCGCGTAGAGGACGCCATCTTGGATACTGATGTAAACCCTCGTGCCGTCTGCGGAGAGAACCGGCTGAGACCGGTAAAAGCCCACTTCGGGCTGGAACAAAAAGCGCTGTGAGCCGTCCGGGTTGAGCCCATACAGGCGGTTTTGCTTAGCCGGGACGTACAAACTGCCATCAACCGCCAGGGCCGGTTGGTAAATAATCCTGTCAGCAGCCGTGAATTGATACTTCAAGGTGCCATCAGGATAGACGGCATAAACCATATCCACCCCGCTATCACTTTCTGAGCTGGTCACGTAAATGACGCCATCAGCGCCGACCAGGGGGCTAAATGGGAAGGGGCGATCGCTGTCGGCGACAAAGCTCCACTTTAACTGACCGTTGGAATCCAGGGCGAACAGATGGCCTTGAGGATCATTGCCCTCACCCTGAGCTACGACATAAATCGTGCCGTCCGGTCCCACGGCTGGGGTGGCCACAACCGGCCCCGCGTTGGCCACGTCGAGGTGAACCCGCCACAGTTCCTGACCACTGGCCGGATCCAGGGCATAAACCCAGCGGCTATCGTCAGTAGCGTAGAGGATGCCAGTCGCGGCCTGGGTCACGCCGCCCAAAAAAGAGGTATTATTGCCGTTGCTGAAGAGCCATTTGACAAAGCCGTTGGAGTCGAAACCGTAAATCAGGCCATCTCCGCCGGCCAGGTAAAAGTTCCCAGCCCCATCAACCACCGGAGCCGTTCTAAATTGACCATTCACCGGGCCAAACTTCATCCGCTCGCTGCCGTCGGCATTGTAGACGATGACGTTTGTTTTGGCTTTGCCTTGAATGATTTCGGTCACCGATACAAAACCACCATCCGGCAGGAACACAGCCGGGAAAAACTGTTTCCCCTCGGGAGGTAGGAGCTCCTTTTTCTCACGCCGGTCGGTAACCCAACCGGGTCGGGCTGAGGGTCCATCAGCCGGTTCCACGTTTTTGTTGTGAACAATAGAGACGACGTTCGGCTCGGTGGCCAGCGTGGCCAGCTGATCCGCCGGCAGCCTGGCTGAGACGGCGTCGATCAGCCACAAGTCGCTGCTGACCTGGCCGCCCAGCCGCTCGACGACCTCAGCCGCCGTCTGCGAGTCCTCGGCGGTGACAATGAGCGATAGCGTTTCGGCGTCACTTGACCACAAGCTCTGTTCAACAAAAGCCGGAGCACGATCCGTCGAGATCGGGAGCAGGGCTACGCCGCCCAAGAGTAAGGTAATCATCAGGCAGGTTAGGAGAAGTTTGAGTTTGAGATGCATCTTGACCCTCTTTCAACAAGATAAAATGAAGTCGTTGCAGATGAGTGGAAATACTTTCTTATTATTACCCATGACCCACGATTGGTAAATGGGGAATATCCCTACCCTACCTATTCCTCAAAATGACCCTACCCTTTCTGGTAAAAAGTACTGGTTTGCTTATTGGAGTCGGCACTCGACTGCTTTTTAGCCCGATTTGTCCCCCAAAATGAGCCTTTGCCTACTGTTTCGGACTAAAAAGTACCGGAACGGATAAGTCCCGGGACTTTTTTTACCAGCATATAGATGTTGCACCTCGATGCAGCTATGTTCACATTGGCCCATTAAGGCCGACGTGGCGGATATGGGGAATATGTGCCTGTGGCGGTTGATTGCCGGGTCTTGCGGTGGTGACTGCCCCAGCCACCGGGGTGGAGTAGAAATCGGTCAAAAGAATACTTGAGGTCGTCGTTAGTGCAGATAGTCCGTCCGCCCGGGAAGTAAGGCCCTGTACGGATAGGCGGATGCGCACAGTTTTGGGGAAGATCCCGCTTGCGGTGTTCTATCAGACCTGTGCGGGCTGCGAAACAACCAGGGTGGAGTTTTTGGCTCCACCCTGGCTGTTGAAGGTAAAGAAGATGAACGGTCAACCCCGGCCCGGCGTCCGCCTCGAACTGAAGTTCCAGGCTCAGAATTATCTTTTCAATCTCAATTAACGCCAGACGGGCGCCGGCGCAAGAACAGGTCGGTTTTCAAGGATCATGCGGCTGAAGATTAAAAACCGTCATGCTCGGCTGCCTACCCAAAGCTTAGGGCGTAACCCGCC
>JBFGLD010000619.1:0-4500 GCA_041576335.1 Anaerolineae bacterium
GCCAACACTGCCTTAAACCCATTGTTGGTTCCACTCAGCGCGCTTGGTACTCCCAACATCGACTTAAGTGATCTTGATGATTTGGAGGGTACGTTACAATTGTTACAGGAGTTGGGAATTCTGTAAATTCAAAAATAACCGCGGTTAAATATAGAATTATCTAATGCTACAAGAGGGCTTAACGCCGGGCTATTGATTATTCGCCGGGCCCGATGTAGGATACTGCGGCAATTTTCACATTCCTAGCCTGATTTTATGGCATTTGTCACGTAGAGTCTAGGACAAATGTCACTTGTTTTGTTCGAGCAACCACTTTATAGTGGTATCGAACCTGTTTATACTTTGAACAGTGACAGGACCGTATCTGTATGATCATTACCAACTCCAAGCTGTCACACCTCTATACTGCTGTCCAATCGAATTGGATACGCTGGCGTCCCACTTACCGAGCCCCGCTCTTTTTATGGGTGACCGCGGTCGTTGTGGCGGCCCTGGCGATGTTACCATTTGGATATCTGGTCATTCGGGCTGCGGGTGCCGGCTATGAGAAAGTTGGGGCTATTCTACTTCAGCCCCGTACTCACGAAATATTGCTAAATAGTGCGGGACTGGCTGCTGCGGTTACCGTGGCTGCGGTTGTTATTGGGGTCACTTTGGCTTGGCTGACTGTACGCACCGATTTACCCGGTCGCAAGCTCTGGGCGATTCTCACAGTTTTACCCCTGGTCATTCCCTCCTATGTCGGCGCTTTTACCCTGGTCTCAGCTCTCGGGCCGCGTGGCCTGGTTCAAAGTTGGCTCGAACCATGGGGTATTGAACGTCTCCCGTCCATTTATGGTTTTGGGGGTGCTTTCGCAGCCATGACCCTGTTTACTTACCCTTACGTCCTGCTTAGCGTACGTGCAGCCCTGCGTGGCTTGGATCCTAGCCTGGAAGAGGCCGCCCGCGGCTTTGGCCGCAACGCGTTTCAAGTTTTCTGGGAAGTCACCCTGCCCCATTTGCGGCCCTCGATTTTGGCCGGGGGATTACTGGTTGCCCTGTATACACTTAGCGATTTTGGGGCTGTCTCGATCCTGCGCTTCGATACTTTTACCCGGGCTATCTATCTACAATATAGCGCCTCCTTTGATCGAAGCGTCGCTGCGGTTTTGTCGTTGCTGCTCGTCGCTTTGACAATTGTGATCCTAACCTTTGAGGTCAAAATACGGGGACGGGCGCGCTACTACCGCAGCAGCTCCGGTACAGTCCGGCCGCCAACCCTCCTAAAACTGGGCAAGTGGCGCCTGCCGGCCCTGGCTTTTTGCGGTGCGGTTGCCCTTCTTGGCTTGGTCATTCCCCTGTCCGTCATCGGTTTTTGGCTGGTACGTGGTTGGATGGTTGGCGAAGTCTTGTCTTTAGGTCTGGGCGTGGTGCTGAATTCGGTGGTGGCGTCCGGGTCGGCTGCAGTTGCGGCAGCTGTGGCGGCCGTTCCGGTAGCCGTACTGGCCATCCGGTTTCCGGGGCGTTTCAGCCTTTGGCTCGAACGAAGCACTTACCTGGGTTATGCTCTGCCCGGTATTGTCATCGCCCTCTCACTTGTTTTCTTCGGCGCTAACTATGCCCTCCTGCTCTATCAAACGCTGGCCATGCTCATCTTCGCCTATGTGGTGCGCTTTTTGCCGCAAGCAGTTGGCAGTACGAATGCATCCTTGCTGCAGGTTAGCCCTCGCATGGAGGAAGCGGCGCGTATTTTGGGGCGCACGCCCGGGCAAGTTCTGGCCTCGATTACGGTGCCGTTGATCCGGCCGGGTCTCCTGACCGGGCTAGCCTTGGTCTTCTTAACCGCTATGAAAGAGCTGCCGGCTACCCTGCTGCTCGGTCCGACCGGCTTTAGCACCATGGCGACCCGCATCTGGGATTCCACGGCAGAAGCATTTTTCGCGCGGGCTTCGGTTCCGGCGCTGCTGCTGGTGATCGTCTCGGCGCTGGCCGTCTGGCTGATTCTGGCTCAGGAGGAAAAAAGAGCCGGTCGATGAATAGGATAGCAATTCGGTGTCACAATCTATCCAAACGATTTGGTGAGGTTCGCGCTGTCGATGGCGTGAACCTCAGTTTACATGAGGGGCAATTTTTGGCCTTGTTGGGGCCAAGCGGCTGCGGCAAAACAACCACGCTGCGTCTGCTGGCCGGTTTTGAATCGCCCGATCAAGGCGATGTGGAAATTGCGGGTAAAATCGTCAACGCTGCCAATGTGCATGTTCCACCGGAACAGCGCAGTATTGGTATGGTCTTTCAGGAGTATGCCCTCTTCCCGCATATGAGCGTGATTGACAATATTGCCTATGGGATTTCCAAAAGGGCTGATAAAAAACAGCGTGTCACTGAGGTTTTGGACCTGGTGGGATTGGCCGCTATGGGCCGGCGCATGCCACACGAATTATCCGGGGGACAGCAGCAGCGTGTGGCAGTGGCCCGCGCCTTAGCCCCCAACCCAACCTTAATCTTGTTGGATGAGCCTTTTTCCAATTTAGATGCAGGCTTACGGGGTCAAGTGCGGGCAGAGGTCCGCCGCATCCTGCGCCGGGCCAAAGCGACAGTTATCTTTGTGACCCATGATCAGGAGGAAGCGTTGAGTTTGGCCGATGACGTAGCGGTGATGATGGATGGTCGCATCGTGCAAATGGATCCGCCCGCTAAACTATATCGCCGGCCCGTTAACCGCCAGGTGGCCAGCTTCTTAGGTCACACTAACTTTTTGCCCGGCCAGGCTAACATGGGTCACGTCATCTGCGAATTGGGTCAGCTTCCTACGGCCTCCCCATACACCGGCTCGGTTGAGGTTATGCTTCGCCCCGAAGACCTGGCTCTTATTCCCGGTGAAGCCGCCATGGCCGAAGTGATTGACCGTGAATATTTTGGACACGACCAACTCGTACACGTCCGGCTGCCTTCAGGTGCACGCTTGCAGAGCCGGCTGCTCGGTTCTATGGGGGATTTTTTTCCCGGCCAGCAGGTTGATCTTCAGGTCCAAGGCTCGGTGGTGGTCTTTCCGGCTTAGAAAGTTATTGGCATCTGCCTAAATCTCAGTCCTCCAGTGTGAAGCCGATTTTTAGCGTAACTTGCCACTGGGCAATCTTGGCCTCATCAATTGCGCCGCGGGTTTCGATTACTTGAAACCAGCGCATTTGGCGAATAGTTTTTGAGGCTTTGGTAAGGGCATTTTGCACCGCATCCTCGATGCTGGTCGATGATACGCCGGTCAGTTCAATTTGCTTGTAAACGTTCTCGTTCATCATTAACGCCTTTCGATCTCCAAATTTGAATGAAGCTTATTTTACCCTAGAAATTGTTGGAAAGCTACAAGAGTTCGCTCCCTCCACCCAGTCATGGTATACTTAACTCTAATTAATTGAGATTGTGATGGAGGGGCAAGCAAAAATGACATCCAAGACCTTAGACGAACATCTTTTTGGAGCCGGGCCTAAACGTATTCTGGCGCTGGACGGTGGCGGTATTCGCGGCGCCTTAACCCTGGGGTTTTTGGCTCGTATGGAGGAGATCCTGCGTGAGCGGGTTGGCGGCGATCCGGACTTTCGGTTGAGCGATTACTTCGATCTGATCGCCGGAACCTCGACCGGTTCGATTATTGCCACGGGCCTCGCCCTGGGCTTTTCTGTCGAGAAAATTCAAAGCCTTTATCGCAGCCTGTCCGACGAAGTTTTCAAGAAGCGCTTACTACGGCTGGGGGTGTTCAGTTCAAAATTTCCTAAGGAACCCCTGGTTGAAGCTCTGACCCAATATTTTGGGGAAATCACGCTGGGGGGTAATGAGGTGCGCACCGGGCTGTTAGTCGTGGCGAAGCGGCTCGATACCGGCAGCCCCTGGCTTATGCACAACAATCCGCGCGGCAAGTATTATGGTCCAAAACAGGGCAGTACGACCATACCCAATCGTGATTATCTACTGCGGAATATTGTCCGGGCCAGCACGGCCGCACCCCACTTTTTTGAACCGGAAAAAATCCAGATATCGAGCGATATGTACGGTGCGTTTGTGGACGGCGGGGTCAGCCCTTACAACAACCCGGCCCTGCAGACGCTGGTCGTTGCCACGACGGCAGGTTATGGGTTCAAGTGGCCGGTCGGGGACGATAAGTTGCTCCTCGTGTCGGTCGGTACAGGTCACGAAAACCTGCGGCTCGAGGCGGAAGATGTGATGGACATGCCGGCCGTCGAATTAGCGGCTAGATCGATCCTCTCTATTATGGCCGATGCGAATTGGCTGGGGCAGGCCGTGCTGCAGTGGATGTCCAACAGCCCGACCTCGTGGGAAATTGACAGCGAAGCCGGCGATCTCCGCTCAGACATCTTGGGCAGTGGTCCGCCTTTACTCTCGTATTTGCGCTACGATGTTGCTTTTGAGACCGGTTGGGTCAAAAGCAACTTAAATATGGATATCGATCAAAAGGACCTCAACGGCTTGGTAGCGATGGATCAACCTAAAAATATCGAAAAACTGGCC
>JBFGLD010000620.1:0-4483 GCA_041576335.1 Anaerolineae bacterium
CACGGCCAGTGCGGTCATGTAACGGATGCGAAAAAAGGCTCTTAGCATATAAATTCATCTCTTAGCTCTAACTGATGCTTTTTATCCAGTTTTTTCAGGTCATTGAAAACCATATCGGCCTTAGCCGGATTTTCAAAGGTAATAACTACAACGTCACTCATGTTGCCTCCAGAAAAATTGTACCGAACATAAATCGCGCGGCGCAGTCTTGGCAAGACTTAGGGTCTTCAGCGCCTAACCGTGCCCCGTCATCGTGATAACGCCTAAATCGGCCAGGCCATCCAGAATAAGCTGTATGGCCAACGCGCCCAGCAGAATGCCCAAGACGCGCTCCATTAACTCGACGATCTCGTGCGAGAGATATTTCGATAGGCGACCCGACATCAGCAAGATGCCCAGGTTAATGGCCATAATCACCACAATTATCACGGCGATGACCACCATCTGCAGAACCCCTTGCGTTTCGGCCGAGGCCACGACCAGGGTGACGACCCCGACCGGGTTGAGCGTCAGGGGGATAGCCAACGGCGAGATGGCCAGACTCATCGGATCTTTGGGGGCGTGGCCTTCCGGCGAGGGCTGGCTGCCGCCCATCACCATGTTCAAGGCCAGGATCAGTAAGATCAAGCCGCCAATGATGGTCAGTGCGCCAATCGAGAAGTGCAGGACGGCCTGAAATAATGCCCCAAACACCAGCAGCACGATACCGACCGCCCCGGCTACCAGGACGGTCCGCCGGGCGATCTTGCGGCGGATATCCTGATCCATATCTTCGGTCATAGCCATGTAAATGAGCAAGACCTTGATTGGCCCCATGCCGATAAAAAGCGTAATAAAGAGTTGGCCTAACGATATATCTTCCATGTCTATCTCCTTGACAATGCCTCTAGCCCTCTGCCCCAGCGTGAGGGCAAAGATGGCTGTTTCTTAATCATATTCGGGTTGGCATCTCTGTGGCGGCCTGATTTTCAGGTGCATCTGCCCCCATCCGGGCGACTCGCCTGGCGTACCGGCCAATAGCCGGGTTGGCGCTCAGGCCGTGTGCAAAGATGCTCAACAGTACTGTGGCCTCTACCGCCAGAATGATTAATGATTCGCCGGGCACATGGGCCTTCTGCTTCAAAAAGAGCAAACCCAGCACAATCGAAGCCAGTCCGCGCGGGCCAAACCAGCCCAAGAACAGCACCGACGACGGATTGAGCCGCGTACCCAGCAGAGAAATCGCGACAGGTATCATCCGAATGAGCGTCAGGCTAAGCAGGGCATACAGAATTACCGTCGTTCCAAATTGACCCAACTCTGGCCCAACCAATAAGCCAAACACGAAAAAGACGCCATAATTGAGCAGCTGGCCCCAGGCTTCGTCAAACTCCAGCATCTGTTCGCCAGCGTTTTCAAAATTGACTTTGACAAACATGCCACCCACAAACGCGGCAATAAAACCATTGCCGCCGATAACATGCTCGGCCACCAGCCAGCACAGCACCGCCAACGACAGCAAGGCCAGATGCTGGAATGTTGGGGGTATCAATCCTTGCCGTCTGGCCCGGCTCATTAACCAGCCGCCGCCCCACCCCAACACCATGCCGGTCGCCACGCCAAAGCCAATTTGCTGTAAGGTGAACAGAAGCCAGGATTGGTCCTGCAAGGGCCGTTCAACCTGGGCTAACGCAATAAATAACATCAAAAAAGGCACGGATAAACCATCATTAAGGCCGGCTTCAATGTTAAGCGCCTGACGGATACGCACCGGCACGGCGGGACTGCTAACTACAACCTGCCCCAGCCCGGCATCGGTAGGAGCCAGAATAGTGGCCAGAATGGCCGCCTCCCAGACAGATAGTTCGGTGAACAGCAGCGCGGCGACCACTGCCCCGAATAAAATCGTTAAAGGCATACCCCCGCCTAACAGCCGGGCGGGGAGTTGAGCACCTCTCACTAGGCTGTGCAGACTGATGCGCGTGGCGTCGGTAAAAAGCACCAGAGCCAGGGCGATTTCACCCAACAGCAGGAAATCTTCATCTTTTACCTCGGCCTGGAAGAGGCTGACCAGGCTCAACGCGACCAGTCCCCCGATCGTCGTAAAAATCATGGGCGGGGTGATGACCGTGCGCTCTAGCTTGCCATAGACCAGCGCCAGCAAAAAAACCAATAATAGGAATAAACCGAAGATAAGCATAGGGTGGGTCTCCTCGTAAGGTCGTTAGCTAGAACCTAGCGAGCACCTCCTGTTCGAGTCTTTGGCTATAATGCTGTACCGCCTCGTTATTTCCGACCATCCTCTTAGCATCGTAGATACAGCGGGTCATCGTTGGCCGGGATATCTTGACGTGGTGCTTGGCCGTAAATAACTTTTCTCGCTGATTGGCCGCCAAAAGAATGGTTTGGTAGGCCGGCAGCAGGCTCATCAAACTGGCCATGCGATAGCCGCCGGCCTGGTAGGGCAGCGTCAGCACGTAGTTGGTCGCATCGCGCAGTTCGCCCAGCACGTTGCCGAGCACGTTCCGGCTCCAAGCCGGCGGCGCGCCTTTGAGCGATAGCGGGGCAAAGTCTATCGCCTGCAGCCACTCATCGGGCAGGTAACAGACACCACGCTCCAGATCTTCGGCAAAATCTTTGACGATGTTGGTTTTTTGCAGGCTGCGCCCGCACGCTTCGCAACCGGCCAGCAAGCTGCCGGCCAGGCCATTCGCCAGGCGGTAGTGCCGGATAGTCAACTCCGTGGCCATATAGCCTACTGTACCGGCTACAACGTAGCAGTATTGGTTGTAGTCACTCTCTTGAGCCAAGACCTGCACCCCTTTGCGATCCACAAAATAAGGGGCTCGCTCCGGCGCGTCGAGCCGGCTCATCCCGTTGATCATTTCCAGAACCCAACGCTGAATAGTGTTTCGGGCGCCGGCAGGGATATCCGCATAAATTTGCCACAGCATCTCCCCGTAGGTCACGCCCATCAATTGCTCTTCCCCAGCCGTGAGACCGGGCCAGCGCTCCCGCTGCCAGCTGCTTAGAATATCGATAGCCAGGTCCGGCCGCTCCAGGAGTTGGACTGCCTCTTCAAACCGCTGCCGCTTCCACGCTGCGGCTTGCCGGCAGTCTTCGATGTTATCCACCACCCGGCGAAGCAGGTAGGCGGTGGCCAGATGGTGGTTAAGCGGTGCTTCGAGCCAGGGTACCACCAGAGCAAACGAGCGCGATACCTGCTGCATTTGGCTATCCAGGTACGCGTCTTGGGTTGAAGTGAGTTCAAAGGTGTCGGTAAGACTTATCACGATCTTCCCTTCTTGACTAAAGAAATTGAAACCATCTAACACCTACCGGCTTCCGGAGTGGCCCAGTTTTTTAAACTGGGCCACTCTTTTCCCCGGATAAAACCAAGTTAGTGCAAACTGCCGTCCGTGGCGGCCTGCATTTTGGCCAGAATACCCTCCAGGTTGAAGGAGGCCGGTGCCTGACGGGGCGGAAATTCTATGAAACTTTTTATTTGCTCCGCTGCCAGCGCTTGCGCCGGGTAGATGGCAAAGACGTGCTCAAGCACCCAATCCCAATACGAGTTAGAATTCTCATCCGCCCGCTCAAACGGGTCGCGCCGCAGATTGAATATCTTTGGCAGGCGCAGTTCGAAGAACGGGTCCGACCAGACCGCCATCCCTTTCGCTCGCTGCTCGTAGAAGACGATCTTCCAATCACTAATACGAATAGCCACAACCTGGCCGTCGTCATTGGTGTAGAAAAACCAATCGCGTGGGCATTCGCCGGTTTCGCCGGTTAGATAAGGCAGGATGTTGTAACCGTCAATCTTGACCTTGAACTGCTTGTCTCCGGCTTGATGCCCTTGGGCCAGTTTGGCCACAATATCGGGCTCACCGGCGGCGGCCAGCAACGTTGGCAGCCACTCCTGGTGGGTGACGATACCGTTCAATATTTTGCCGGCCTCAAACTTGCCGGGCCAGCGGGCAAAGGACGGTACCCGGTAAGCGCCTTCCCAGTTGGAGTTTTTCTCACTGCGCCAGGGGCTGATGGCCCCGTCTGGCCAGGTGTTGTAGTGGGGGCCGTTGTCGGTGCTGTAAAGAACGATGGTGTCCTCAGCCAGTCCGAGTTCATCCAGCGCGTCAAGCATGCGGCCCACCGCCTGATCGTGGAGAACCATGGCGTCATTGTAAAAACCCTGGCCGCTGATACCCTCGGCCTCTTCGGGGATGTGGGTCCGAAAATGCATGTGGGTTGAGTTCCACCAGACAAAAAAGGGTTTGTCATCGGCCTGGGCCTGTTTGATGAATTCAATCGCATGGTCGGTCACCTCGTCATCAATCGTCTCCATCCGCTTTTTGGTTAGCGGGCCGGTGTCCTCGATGCGGCCATCGGCAAAGGAGTGGATGACGCCGCGCGGGCCGAAGCGCTCGCGGAAGGCCGGGTCTTTGGGATAATCGGGATGTTCCGGCTCTTCCTCGGCGTTGAGGTGGTAGAGGTTGCCGAAGAACTC
>JBFGLD010000621.1:0-4482 GCA_041576335.1 Anaerolineae bacterium
AGGCAGATATCAAAGTCCTGAGCCTGACCGCGGCTGATCTCTGCCACAAATCGCACATATTGGTCGGAGAAGGTGATCAGTCTATCCTGGCTGTCATACAAAACCAGCGCCAGCACAAAATAGTCCTCGACCGGCTCGCCGCCGTTATGAACCCGGCCTGAGACACAGTAACTATCCGTTTCGGTCCATTGATTAAGGTCTGTAAACCGAAAATTTTGATGCGGTGCCTCCGGACTGACGTCCGCCTCAACGACGATGTCGAAATCGGCGACGTTTTGCGGGCTAGGCAGGACGATTTCAAAGGGTACGCGCCCACCGGCAGGGATAATATCAACCGGCCAATTGGCGTTACTCTCCTCAGTCTCGGCCGCAATCTGGCCCTGACTATCGTAAAGTATACCCCTCACGGCGTCGACAAACTGGGGCGAGCCGGTCTCATTGATGATTTCACCCAGCAGCAACGAAATGTCTTCCTCTGTTCTTGAAACAAGGTGGGGCGCAAGAAGAGTCCAGCCGGTCTGATTAGCGATAGCCAGATTCAAATCTGTAGTGTCAGCGGCGGCATCGGCGGCGGGCAACAGTTGACCCTGCGCCGGCAGCCCGGCTGACCGCTCAGCTTGGGCCGAGGTCTGGGCCAGGTAACTGCTGCGCGAGGGCCATAAGGATTGGGCCGGGACCGGTACTAAGCCGGCCTGGCCTGGTGGCTGCCACAAGAGATGAATTCGGGAGCGCCCCATCGTATCCTTAAAACGAAGCCGGAGATCGTGGGGACCCGGATCCAAGGTGACGACGGCCTTGGTCGTGGCATCCGGCCCGGTTGTGAGCACGGCGGGTTGCCCATCTACATAAAGCTCAGCCCCATCGATCGCCCGTAGGGCCAGAGTATAGCTGCCGGCTTGGGGGACATCCAGGATGCCGCTCCACTCCACGCTGTAGGGGCGCGGCAGCGGGGTGATATGAAAGTAGGTATCCAGGAACGGGTCGATACGCGCTAGAACCGGCTCACCCGTCCAGGCGTCGTTGTCGTAATAGTTCCCCAGCAAGCCGTGGTTGGTCGTCGGCGTGCGATAGAGCACCCAGGCAGGAAGGGGCTGCAGCTCGCCGCCGGGCGGTTGCCACAGCAGACTAATCTGGCCCACCCCTGACACGGCTCGCAGGCGCAGGTGGTGGTTTCCCTGGGCTAAACGAGCGGCAACCGTTTGGCTCCCGCCCTCTTCTAGGAGAGCCAGCGTTTCGCCATCAAGCTCAAATGAGGCCCGGGCCGGAGCCCGCAGGACGAACTGATAGCTGCCAAAGTCCGGGGCATAAAGCGTACCGGACCACTCTGCGGCAATGGTATCTACCTGGCCGGTCGTTAAATCGAGGGCAAACGGAAGCTGATTGGGCCAAATCGCGTCGACCGTGTCAACGGTTGTAATGGAGCTGGGCAGGCCTGACCAGGCCCGATTGCTCCAAAAGCGCAAATCCAGCCCCTGCAGCTTGGCTAACTCCTCTTCTGTCAAAATTACGCTGTAGACCACGGGGTTATGGCCCTGCTCGTCAAAGATCGTCTCGAATTGCGCGTTCGGATAAAGCTGGCCGGTCTGATCATAAATCCATTTATCCTCAGGATGGATAAAAAGCGCGGCCGCCCGATCGGTAGGCTGCCGAATCGGTAAGGGGTCGGGAATGTTAAGCCGCTTTGGCGGGGTCGTGTCAGGCGACAAAAATCTTATCGACGGATGGTCGCTAAAAAAAGGGGAAAGATAAACCTCATAATCAGCCCCTAGTCTGGCCAGCCGCCGGCCAATGATGCTCTCCCCGGTGGAAAATGCATTCCAGGAGGCGAAATCCCCGGCCTGCCGCACGAAGTAGGTGTGGGCATTAAAAAATAAAATGTATCCGCCCACGACCAGGGCCAGGCCGGCTAGCCAATAAGGCGATAAGCGCGGTAGATCTTGCTCGAGCCGGCGGCCCAGGGCAGCCAGGGATAAGGTACAGAAATAGGCCACGGCCGGGAAGGCCGCGATACTACGCAGAGACTGCGGGGCTTCAAAGTCCAGGCTCAAAATACCGCCCAATAAGCCGGTGAAAAACAAAATCACAAAAAACAGATTGGCCGAGTTTCGGAGGCGGACCAGGGCCAGGGCGAACCCCAACCCAAAAAGAACGCCCATCGCCGGATCCAGCATAGGCTCGGCGGGTAAGTTGTGCCGGCCGTTCCGGTCGCCTTTAAAATTGAACATCAACAGGTGTTTGCCGGTACTCTCCCATAGCGCCGAACCTAAATCGGGCTGGTCACGCTTGGTAAAAATGGAGACATAGCGCGTGCGGTTCCAGAAAGTGTCTGAATTGTCCAGGGCGAATTTCGCCAGGGGCATGATGACCAGCCATATGGAAATCACGATAATGGCTAAGTGTCCCAAGGGCACCCACCGGTTACCCTGCCGCAGGCCGGCTTTCCCAGACGGCTCTTGGCCCCGCCGACGTAGGCTGGTGGTCTTCAAGACGCGCACGACCCAAAAGATACCAATCGTGATCGCAAAAATCAGCAGAGCCAACACATAAAGACGAAAGGCAGTGTAGAACCCCAGGCCAAAGCCCAGTCCCAAGCTAGCTCCCAAGGTATCGCGGAGCCGGCCTCGCCGGAGCAGTCTGACCAGGAAAAAGAGAGTGAGAAATTCAAAAAATGGGACCTCGATGCCGGTTATGGCAATCCGACTAAAGTTAACGTGCCAGCGAGCCACGGCCACCAAAAAGGCCAGAACCAGGCCAAAACGCGGCCCGCGCAGTTCTCTGCCGAAAAGATAGGCAGCCAGCACGCCCCCCAGGCCGAAGAATACGCTGACCAATCGCATTGAGTCAATAGTATCACCCAACCAATTCAAGGCGATAGCGTAAGTGATAAACAAATGTTCACTGTGATTGAGAAAAAAGAGAGGCCGATAATTCGGTTCCTCCAGTATCTGTCGGGCTTCCAGGCCGGCCAAGGCTTCGTCATACCAAATACCATAGGGCTGGTTGTCGAAGTGGTAGAGCCGCATAAAGAGGGCTAACCCTATCACCAGAGCCAGGCCAAGGACAATATTGCGGTCGGGCAGCAACTTCTGCAGGGCCGTGCGCCCGGCGTTGCCTCTAGTTAGGAGCAATCCTCCGGCCACTAGCAGCATCAGACTGCCCAAGTAAAGCCACCAGGCTCGTCCCGGAGCGTCTTTGTTATCAAATTGGATGAAGGCGGCAAAAGAGAAGACCACCGCCAGCAGCAAGAGCCAGAGGCCAGAGTTACGTCGCCTACCCCTATGCAAAGCCAGGGAGCGAGGCGGAGGTTGGGGATTGGGAGTTGGTTGAGAATAGAGGCGGTCCGCCAGCGCTCGAGTGAATAGAATCATGGCAACGCCATAGAGGAGAAGTCCGTCCCACAAAAAGTCGCGGATCAGCAGGCTTTGCCCAACCGCTCCAGCTATCACAGCCACGGCGGAAAGGGCCAGCCGGTTTAGAGTCCGGCGCGATCTTATGCGAGGGGATGATGCGGTACCGGATCGGCTCGGATCCGCCGCAGTTGGCCCCTGGTCTAACTCACCAGGTTGCGGTGGGGTCCGCGTGGACGCTTCTAGCTCTTCGATACGTTCGAGCGACTGTAATAAGAGCTTTCGTACCGATTGAGGCGTTTGAGCCCACGCTTCAGATTCGATTTGATCGGGTTTCAGATGTGTCATTGTCTTAATGAGTTGTCAACTAGAGATTGCGACCTGACCTCAATTGCCGGGTATGCAGTATAAAGAGCGGGTGAAAAGCCAATTGAATAAGCTTATTATAAGGATAGGCGATTGTGCTGAATTTGTCTATCCCCTGATGACTCGTTTTTAATAGCCTCTATGACGGCATTTTGAATGGGGGATCAAATATAAAGCAGTTGGTTGGTCAATAGTTGTTTTTTTGTCCAGCCTAGCGTATACCCAATGGAAGCAGAGGCTTTCCGTACGCTTCCTTATAATCAACAAAAAATGAGGGCGTCAGAAGCTTCTCTTTCTTCGGATAGTAAAACTGCTGAAAGATGTAAGTGGGAAAATGCAAAAATAGAGGGGCGTGGTTGCCGTTAGCCAAGCTGACGCCGCTAGCGGTCCGGCCACTTAATCAAAATAGTGTCTCTCGGTCATTTGGACTGAGGGGCACTTTTGTTTTTGAACAAAAAAAGACACCTCCCACGCTCTCGGTCAAAACGTGAACAGGTGCCTCCTGCCAGCTAGCACATTTATTCTAATCCATTTTTAGGCGCAAGTCAATTAGCGAAACAGGAGGCAACAATGAAAAAGCGACTTGTGATCATCGTGTTGGTTCCCTTGGTGGGCATGGTGGCCTTGATGCGGCTGGCCTGGGCCCAGAGCGTGATCATCAACGAGGTGGCCTGGGCCGGTACCGCGGCCAGCAGTGCTGATGAATACCTCGAGCTGAAAGGTCCGCCCGGGCTGGACCTGACCAACTGGCGGCTGGAGGCGCTGGACG
>JBFGLD010000622.1:0-4481 GCA_041576335.1 Anaerolineae bacterium
AATGGCCGGAAAGGCTAGTACATCGCCCAGGAATTTATCAGACAGTTTACTGAGCCAGTCATCCGCCTGAACGACATAATCCTGACCCTGGGCCGGCGGCGCAGCAATCGCGGCGGCCGGTATGGCCAAGAGTAAGGCAACTATCAGTATAATCAAATACTTCTTCACATTTTCCTCCTCATTAGGTTGTTAGATTTAGCCTACCTACCTAAGTCTGACCGGTTACGGACCTCCGGTATCGTTGGATCGCTATCTCACAACTTTTGACATAAAACCGGAGCTTGGCAACAAGCCAAACAAATCTCCACTCAAAATCTGTAATCGCATCCCCCCTTTCAGCGTCAACGATCTGAAGTGTTCCCGAGGGCCCTTGAGACCTGTTGGCCGGTGTGGATAACTTTGGGACCAAATTCGGAAATTAATTTACCATAAGATATGCGGTGGGTTGGCACTGAAATGTTTACAGTTGCCACAACTTGACCGTCACTCTGGCGGATCGGGGCCGCAACAGCGCGCAGCTCCGGAAACAGCTCACCATCGCTATCGGCAAAACCACGCTGCCGCACCAACTCCAAATTTTCGCGCAAGGCGTCCGGAGTCACGATGGTATTTGCCGTATAGCGTTGCCAATTTGTGGCCGCCAATACCGCCTCTAGTTTATCCGGCGGTAAGAACGCCAACAGGGCTTTGCCGGTTGAAGTGCAGTAGGCCGGCAGACGAGAGCCGACCGGGCGAAAAATGTTGAGCATATGTTTGCTGCCCACCCGATCGATATAAACAACCTCATGATGATCCAACACCGCCAGATTTACCGTTTCCTCAACCTCATTAACCAATTCGCGTAAGTAGGGTGCGGCAGCCTGCCTCAGTTCTAGGCCGCTTAGCACCACAAACCCTAGCCGCAAGACCTCCAGGCCAGGCCGATATAATTTTGTCTGTGGATCGCGCTGAAGATAACCAAGATCTTCCAAGGTTGATAGTAGACGAAAGGCAGTCGTTTTGTTCAGTTGCAGGCGTTGCGAGATGTCGGTCAAGCTGAGGCTCGGCCTATCCTGCGAAAATGTGGATAACACAGCTAGCCCTCGGGCTAAACTTTCGATGTGATAAGCCGAATTTGAAGGGGAACTCAAGGAAGTCATCAGTGAATTGCGATAGTCCAACGCCTTGGGTGGAATTTCACTGACAGAAATCAAGTTTCTGTGAGCGAAACTTATTATAGGGCTAAACCTTAAGTTGTGTCAAATTAGGATCATCGCTTCTTACGATTTCCGGGTCACGGCTCGAAAGCGATCCATCAACCAGCGGGTGTTGGGTCCGACCCGGCCCGGACCGATGGTCAAATCATTCACCCGCTGAACCGGCATCACCTCTTTGTTGCTGGCGGTGATAAAGGCCTCGTCGGCGCGGGCCAGGTCGTCAAATGTCAGGGGCCGCTCCACGACATCAAATTTATCTTGGGCCAAATTCAGCACAACGTCACGGGTAACTCCGGGCAGAATGTCATCCTTGGGCGTGATGAGTTGATGGCCCTGAAATACAAAAAAATTGGTCGTCGTGCCTTCTAAAACGTGCCGCCGGCGGTTGACGTAAAGCGCTTCGACAGCGCCGGCCAGCTCGGCCTGCTTGAGGGCCACAATGGCGGGGATGTAATTGATCGTTTTGGCTTGAGGTAGGTACCGGTCGTGCTCAACCGTGATCACCTTAATCCCCTGCTCATAATAGTCGACGGGATACGTCCTGACCGGAGTAACCAAAACAATTAGACCCGAATCAGCGGGCGGGGTAATTCCGTCGCTCGCGACCCCGCCGGTAACGACGATGCGAATATTTGCCTCTGGTAGATCATTACGATGAAGCGCATCGGTCACGATCCGGGCTATTTCTGCGGGCGGATGGGGCAGGGCGAGGTAGATCAACTGAGCTGAGTACTCTAACCGGCGCAGATGATCATCCAAGCGAAAGGGTTGGCCGTGATACGTGCGTAGAAAATCAAAAACGCCATATCCTCGCAAAACCGCCAGATCCTGCACCGGCACGGCGGCTTCGCTTACCGGCAGAAAGCTGCCATTTACGTAACATATCAACCCGGGCATCGATGGCCTCCTAACCTAAATAAATAACCAGACGATTTTACCGGTAAAGTTCGCCAGATACAAAGTGAATAGTACAAATATGGGTAATTGTTGCTCCTACCGCTTCATGTTACAATCAGTCGCATTGTAGCCCAATTTTCAGCACAGAAAAATTTTTACGAGACGAGGTCATCCATGACAACTGTAATTAGTCCATTTGGTAAGCCGGATCCGAAGCTGCCCCTCCGCGAGGGCACGCCGCCGCTGACCCGACCCACGAAAGAGGAGATTGAGACCTTTCCCGGCGAAGCAAGAAGACTATTAGATGAAACGTGGGCAGCCCAAAAAATGCTGATCGGTTCGGGCCAATATGATTTTAGGTGGTTAGAGGGTCGTCATCTGCTGTTGGCCGGAGCTACCGGTCCCGGTTTGGGTGGCGCCTTGGCCGCAGCCGTGTTAGGATTGGGCAATGCCGCCAGTGTCACCATCTTGGGACGGGATTTAAAGCGCTCGCTCAATTTTGAAACCGGGCGCTCCATGCAGGCCCAAGCCGAAGCTACCGGCTTTGGCGACCGTTTCAACTGGTTCAATGACGGCATGGCCTTAGACGGCGAACCGCTGGAGAAACTGGTCACCAGCCTGACAACGGTCGGAGCCGAGCGGGTGGTCTATTTTAATACCGTTGCCGCTGCGATTTCGGGTCTGCTGCCCGGCATGCCGCCGGTGTTTGTGAAGGACGTGGATGAGAACGGTCTCTTTCAATGGCAGCTGCTGCCTCTAAAAGAAAAAGAAATTCAAATTACCAAATTTGTTATGGGCGAGATGGCTGTTCAATTTCCCAGGGTTTTGGCAGAGCACGGTATTGTCGTCGAAGCCACCGCTTTTGCCGACTGGCGCGGTAGCCTGGATAAAATCAGCCGCGACCCCGGCCAGCAGGAGTATGGCCGTCAGGGGGCTTACTCGACCAGCCTGTATCTTCCCAAAGAGACCATCCAAAAAGCGACGCGCGAAGCCATCGGCACAAAAAAAATCGTGCTCGACATTTTCTACCCGATGATGCGCACCCGAGCCCTGCCCCTCATCCCGGGCGGTATGACCGTTTCCTATGTTAACGAGAAAATCATGCAAAAAGAAAGCATCCGCCGGCTCGAGGTGCCGGAGTTGGCTCTGGCCGGGCTGGATTACGTGGGCAAAGCCCTGACCGAAGGCTACGACAATCCCTTCCCCCGCGCCGACAGCCACGACGCCCATCTGGACGAGTGGATGTTCGAAGTGCTGGCTCGTTTAAATAATGACGAGGATAGTGAGTTCTATTATAAGCGGTGGGTGTCGGGTGGTGGAAGCCTACCCCACTCAAGCGCGAGCCGGCAAGCTGCCGCCCGTTTCCAGCTTTATGGGGACGCCGGCCATGTTTGAGAGGGCCGGCTTCATCGAATGTGCCCGGCCATCGAAGAGCCGGGTCATCTTGCGCTATGACATAACGTAATCTTACAGCTCCCCTGGCTTATGCCGGTGCCAGGCCGTAGCTTGCTCATACTGATAAGCTGCCCGTAAAATGAGGCTTTCGCCCAGGGCCGGGCCGATGATCTGCAGCCCCACCGGCAGCCCCTCCGCAAAGCCGCAGGGCACCGAAATACCGCACACGCCGGCCAAGTTTAGCATGACGGTCAGCACGTCGGTCAAGTACATCTGCAGCGGGTCATCGGTTTTGGAGCCGATTTCAAAAGCCACGCCGGGTACGGTCGGCGAGACCATGACGTCAACCATTTTGAAAGCCTGCTCAAAATCGCGGCGGAGAAGCGTCCGTACCTGCTGCGCCTTCAGGTAGTAGGCATCATAGTAGCCGGCGGACAGAGCATAAGTGCCCAACATAATCCGCCGTTTGACCTCCGGGCCAAAACCCATCTCACGGGTCTGGCGAAAGGTTTCCCACATATCGCCGCCGTCCTGACGTAGGCCGTAGCGAACGCCGTCGTAGCGTGAGAGATTGGCCGATGCTTCTGCGGTTGAAATCAAGTAGTAAGCGGCAATGCCGTATTTCGTATTAGGCAGCGACACCTCGACAATTTCGGCGCCCAATACGGCCAATTGATCGACTGCCACGCGCACTGCCGCTTCAACTTGCGGCGCCATGCCTTCAATGAAATACTCCCTGGGCACGCCGACCTTGAAGCCTTTCAAACTTTCGTCCTGCTTCATTTCAGCCACATAATCCGGCACCGGCGCATTCAGCGAAGTCGAGTCGAGCCGGTCGTGGCCGGCAATTTCGCCCAGCAAAATGGCCGAATCTTCCACGTTCTTGGCGAGCGGACCGATTTGATCGAGCGAGGAGCCATGCGCAATCGCCCCGTAGCGACTGACCCGGCCGTACGTTGGTTTTAAGCCAACGATACCGCAGAACGAGGCCGG
>JBFGLD010000623.1:0-4466 GCA_041576335.1 Anaerolineae bacterium
AGGGGTTAGGGGAGGGGGTTAAGCCGACAGAAAGCCTTCGATCACGGTTTATATGATACAATCCACTACATATGGCCAAGATCTTTTTTGTTTATTGACTTTGGCTGTGTTATGATCAGCCCCGTGAAATCGACAGTCTTAACCTCCAGGCGGACCGAATAATGAACATTCCACATCCTCGCCAGCTTCTCGATTTTTCTAAGCAGATTGTCCTCGTCACCGGCAGCGGCCAGGGCCTGGGAACCGGGATTGCGACCCGTTTTGCCGCAGCCGGGGCCTCGGTGGTCGTCAATTACCGGAACAGTGCCGCCGGCGCTCAAGCGGTCGTTGCGGAGATCGAACATAAGGGGGGCAAAGCGATAGCCATCCAGGCCGATGTCACCCGGAAAACCGAGGTTGAGCAGTTGGTCGCCGCAGCTGTGAAAACTTTTGGCCGGCTCGACGTGTTGGTCAATAACGCCGGGATTTATCCACTGGCCGGATTGCTTGAAATGACGGAAGCTGATTGGGACAAGGTGATTAAGGCAAATCTACGGAGCGTTTTTCTCTGTACCCAGGCCGCAGCTCAACAGATGATTGCCCAGGGCACGGGCGGTGCCATCGTCAACGTTTCCTCGATCGAGGCAGAAAATCCGGCGCCGCTGCACAGCCACTACAACGCCGCCAAAGGCGGGGTGCTGATGCATACTCGTGCTGCCGCCTTTGAACTTGGGCCACACGGAATTCGGGTGAATGCCGTTGCCCCCGGCCTCATTTGGAGCGAAGGTCTTGAGCAAGCCTGGCCCGACGGGGTCGAACGCTGGAAAAGAGCCGCGCCGCTGACCCGCCTGGGCCTGCCCGACGACGTAGCCGATGCTTGCTTGTTCTTGGCCTCTCCGGCTGCCCGCTGGATTACCGGGGCGAATCTTGTGGTCGACGGCGGGGTGATGACGAAGCAGATATTTTGATGGTGGGGCGTAGAACACGGCAAGTATAAAGTTGGGGTCAAAACATGGTCCGGCCATCGGTCCACGTTCCCCGTCCTACATGATTGCGGTCTATATCGCCACTGACTTAGCCATAAAAATATCCGGCTTGCCGGGACCATTGGCGTCGGGCATAACGCCGACGATGACGAAGCCGAGCTTTTGGTAAAATTCAAAGGGGTGCTCGCGGAGGTTGCGAATGCGAGACAAATGTTCCAAAACGTTGGGATAAAGATTGACGCCAGACAGCGAGGTCATTCCACTTTCGTCGTCGGTGCCCAGCCACAGGGTCAGACCGCCGCGAGCACGGACTTGCGCTTCCAAATCGGCCACTAGAGCCCGGCCCAGGCCCTGCCGCTGTCGCTCCGGCCTGACAACGAGCGGATGCAGCTCCCAGACGTGCCCGTCGTACTGCCGAATTGCGCCGATCCAACCCAGTACCTGGCCGCCGTCATCAACGGCAATCCGGCTTATCCGGCCTGGTTCAAACGACTCGCGCACCTCTGCCAATGCCGACTCTAGATCGGGCCAAGCACTCGGCCAATATTCTTGGAAACCCGCCACGAGCAGGGCTGATGTTTGCTGAATGGCAGCCTGGTCGGCCGGGTTAAGGTCGATGATACGCATCACACGATTACCGGCTTAATCATTTGCTACGTCTACGGGATAATTTTCCGTCGAAGGAATGTAATCGTGGTTAGGAAATGAATATTCTCAAGTTTCCGCTGAATTCCGGAATAGGAATACCATGACTGGCAAGCCACGTCGCGCAGTTATAACACCCCTGCGGGCCGGGAAAAGCATAGGGCTTGTCTTGCAGCGGACCGCTTTCTACTTCGTCTAATATCTGATCCTTGATCTTCTCAAATTCAGCTGAAGGTATAGAAATTGGTTGGGCTTGGACGTACGTTCGGTACCCCTGATGGGCCAAATCTCGAGCAAGACGAAACGCTGCTGCGTCCTCAACGACTTGGCCGGGAAACGATTTATGTTGTTTTAGCAACGCAATGACCTCTGCGTTTGAGAATCCGGGGGTAAAGGGTATGAAACCGTAGATACTCTTGCCCCCGTCAAATGAGATACCTACGTGTCCGCTGTAAATGATTGGTTCGGTTTCAATAAACTCTTCCGCAGTACTTCCTGTCCCTCTAAATTTGTAAATGTTGATTTGCCGGTTATGATTCCGGGCTTTGGTTTCCTCCCCGGATATTTTTCCACTGATACTGCTTTTGTCAAATAGACATACCGTCTCGTGAGCAGAGTCCAAGTACATAATGAAGGTTCCTCCCTAGTGCTCTCACAAAATTCAGAAAACAGGTTTTTCCAAGTTTGGTAAAATGACCGCAGACTTTCGTGAAAAATAATATTTTGTTGTTATGCACGGTCGAGCGGTACTCCGGCTGCACGGTCGTTAAATTCCGGAGTGACGCTCTATGACGAACTAGTTTATCAGGGAAAGATGCAGCCTTATGGGCAGGTGAGGAATCCGATAGGTTTGGCGGCGAAAGTGAGGTCCGGATCTGAGTTGACGTATTCAACTCATTAAGCTGGGGGGAGGATGGAACGGCGTGTCGGTCGTGTTAGATGCAGGGCCGGTGATGACTATTGCCGCAGATGTTTGGTCAGTTGCGGCCGCTTCACCACGGGAATGTCAGGTGTCGGCGTGCCCACCCAATTGACATATAAACCCCAAAACAATATTCACTCAATTTTTTCCATTGGCTCCTCTCCTAAAACATGCGTATAATCTTCTCGCTGCTGCTATGTCCGAAAACATCAGCTGTTACAGTCGCTTAGCCAGAAGCCTGGACCGGGAAAGTTAGCCTGCGGCCGTCAGACTGCTATTTCAGCGAACTGTTTCGCTTAAGTACGGCCAAAGCTTAAGACGCATGCTGTTCAGTTTAGGTAAAAGTCTCGGTCGGTTAAAGGGGAAGCTGATGTTGTCCTGGGTTCATCATGCTAAGGATGAACGAACTTTACCACATGTTATTATATACATTCCGTGAGGCACGTCTGTGCTTTAAAGCACACTTTTGCAAATTCTTACTGAAATTGGGACTATTCGACTAGTTGAGAGGAGTTTTTTCAGGCCTGGGCCGCCGGCCCGGCCCGGAAATTCGAGGATATTGAAGCTCTGCTAACGCCTTAACGGTAGCCCAGAATGTCGTGGAGTAATCTTTTTGTCAAAGGCCCGCGTAGGTTATCAAACGGTGGCGGGTTATCTTCTGAGAAAAACAGCAGTTCCGAAGTCTCAGGGTTTTCGACGAACTCGCCGTGACCCAAAGAGGCTTTATAGATTACCCAGACCAACCGCTTTTCATCCGACGTATAGATGTCGTACAGCTGAAGGTTTGTAACCGGATGTCCTGTTTCTTCCAAGGCTTCGCGGGCGGCAGCGGCGGGCAGCGTTTCGCCCACTTCACGATACCCTTGCGGAAAGGTAAGGCTCCCTGTCGGCCCATCTTTCATGCGAACCATAGCAAACTCACTATCGGTATTATAAGCGACTACAGCCACCGCTACACTCATCTGATTGCCCCAATCCACAACCTCACAGCTGCTGCAGCATCTTCGTTCTTGACCATGCAGAAAATATGCAACCATTTTGGTACCGCATTCGGGGCAATATTTCATCATAATATCAATTGATTTACGCTAACGGTCAGCTCAAATTTTCAAAAATGGCCGCTGCACCCATGCCGCCGCCGATGCACATTGTGACCATGCCGTACTTGCTCCCCCGGCGCTTCATCTCGTACAGCAGCTGGGTGGTTAACTTGGCCCCGGTTGCACCGAGCGGATGACCCAGCGCAATGGCCCCACCGTTAACATTAACTCTGTCTAAATTTAGCTCCATTTCGCGGATGACAGCCAGGGCCTGGGCAGCAAAGGCTTCGTTAAGCTCGATCAAGTCGATATCGTCCAGGGTCAGCCCGGCATATTTCAGCGCTTTTGGAACGGCCGCCACCGGGCCGATTCCCATAATTTCGGGTCGGACGCCGGCCACGGCAAAGCTAACGAAGCGGGCCAGCGGCTTGAGGCCCAGCGACTCGGCTTTCGGGCGCGACATCACCACAACGGCAGCCGCGCCATCGCTCATCTGGGAAGCGTTACCGGCGGTAATCGTGCCGTTAAGCTTGAAGACGGGTTTTAGCTTACTGAGCACCTCCGGCGTGGAACCCGGCCGCGGCCCTTCATCCGTGTCGAAGATAACGGTTTGAGGCATGGCCTTACCATCCTGCAAGGCTACGCTTGCGACTTCGAGCGGAATGATTTCGTCTTTGAACTTGCCGCCGGCAATGGCAGCCACGGCATGTTCATGCGAGCGGGCGGCAAATTCGTCCTGGTCCTCGCGGCCGACACTAAATTTCTCTGCCAGATTTTCGGCCGTCAGGCCCATACTCAGATACGCCTCGGGCATGTGCTCGACCAACCAAGGATTAGGCCGGAACTGAACGCCGGTCATCGGCACAGCGCTCATACTCTCAACGCCGCCCGCAA
>JBFGLD010000624.1:0-4465 GCA_041576335.1 Anaerolineae bacterium
CGTTAAAGTCTCGGGCCTATCGTCAGAAACTTGAGCGTCAATCCTTAAGCCGGGCCGCGCACTTTACCTGGCAACAGACAGCCCGTTTAACGATGGAGGCCTATCAAGCGGTTCTAAATAGACGATCTGTCTCGACGAATAATGAAGTAGTATCCGCGACACCATCTCAGCAGGGGTTGTCCCAATGAACAAGTCTGCCGTTGGAGGCGTCTTACTCATCCTATCTTCCATTTTCATCGCGTTATTTAATTATGCGCTCAGTATTATTCTAAGCTGGACCCTTGATCCGGTAGCTTACGGCGTCATTGGGGTCAGCCAGAGCTTTTTATTTTTGGGTGGCTGGTTTTTGATTTCCGGATTTCCCTGGGTTATGACCAAGGCGTTAGCTAAAGCAGACTCTGATGAGGTTCCGTCGATCTATCCGTTGTTAAAAAGCGCCTTCTATGGCAACCTTCTGCTGGGGGGACTGATTGCCGGGGGGCTGTGGTTGGCTACCGTGACCGGTCTGCTGCGCTTGAGCAGCGCTTACAGCGTTCCGATGGGCTGGGTAGCCGTCATCATTTTTCTATTGGGCGGGCGCTTGGGATTTGATGCAATCCTACAGGGCCGGCTAGAATTTGGTAAGTTGAGCCTGGTGCGGACCATTGAAGTGGTGGCTCAATTTAGTACAGCTTTATTGTTGGTTTGGTACGGCTATGGGGTGTCTGGAGCGTTGGGCGGATTCGCGATCGGGACAGCGATATCGCTGGGACTAGCTGTGTGGTTCGCTAAGGACATCCCTTTTTTAAAAATCTCCACCAGTACTGGCTTCCCCATATTAGCTGCGCTGCGTCCGGCTCTACCCTTTCTGCTAGCCAATCTGTGTGGCGTGTTGCTGGTTAATGTTGACCTGCTTGCCGTCAAATTTCTGACACCTTCGAATCAGGCTGATCTACTGGTGGGTCAGTATCAGGTGGCAGCCGTGCTGGCTCGAATACCCTACTTTCTGAGTCAAAGCATCATTTCCATCATTTTTCCAATTATTGCTAGCCACGCCGACAATCGGCTTCAAGCGACCCGAACTGGGCGTCAAACCTTACAACTTATGATTAGTGTGGTCATGGGATTGAGCCTAATCTTGGTAGCCGCACCAGAGGCGACGATTGCCTTCTTTTTCCCAGCTACTTACGTAGCAATTGCACCCACCCTGCGCTTGCTGGCCGTAGCAATCAGTTTCATTATTTTGGCCCAGGCTCTGGCGGCAATCTTGCAGGCTCGCGGAAAAGCAAGTGCGGCCGCAATGCCCTTACTTCTGGCCGTGGCTATTCAAATGCTGGCCCTGATATGGGGAGTTCCTCAATATGAAATAATTGGTGCAGCTCTGGCCACTGTTCTTGCAGGTCTGGTTGCTCTAGTGACCATGCTGTTGACGATACACCGCACATTTCCAACGCTGATCAAAGTCTCGCCCGGTCAAGTAGCTACGCAGATCAGTGCTTTTGCGCTACTGGGATTACTTCTGGCCTGGCTGCCATCACTAAACCGCTTATATACGGCACTGTGGATAAGTGTAGGGATTAGTGTCTATACAGCAGTGTTACTGGTCTTGTGGCGGGATAAATTTCGTGGCTTATATGGGTCTCTGCGAAGGAGACTTAACGCTTGGTCCAACAGTTAAGGAGGAAGCGCCATTTGACCGGTACCGGGTCAATCTCCGGGCCATCGACTCGGCGGCGGTGCCGGCGCTGCGGTGGGCGCAGGCAGCGGGCCAGATCATCGTAATCGACGAGATTGGACCGATGGGGATGCTGTCCGAGCTGTTTTGCCAGACGGTGCTGGAGGTCCTGGCCGGTGAGGCGGTGGTGCTGGGGACGATTGTGGAGCGGTCCCACCGCTTGGCCGACCGGGTGAGGCGTCACCCGCGGGTACGGCTGCGGCCGGTCACCCCGGCCAACCGGGATGAGCTGCCGGCCCGGATTGCAGCCGAACTCGGCCAGATCTGGCTGGGTTAGTCGATGGTTAAGACCGTCCAGGTTGTAAATGTTTGTCTGTTGAGATTATTATTACGTCTACACTATACATAATGACGAATTACATGGCCGGTTGAAAATCAAAGCACTCATTGGCGGGGCAACCAACCCCAAATCGGGCAAGCCGCGCACGCTGATTATGGTTGAGGCGCCGGGAAAGCGCCTGGCCAGGCCCATCCCTAAAAAGGGGCATCGGGGCACGCGTTATTACGACGGCGCTGAATGGCCAGAGTGAGCTAAATACGGCTTGGCACGGATTAGGAAGCGGCGTCAGAAAGTCGGACCCATCTCGCGCAGCCAGACTCGCAGTTGACACAGCATAACCTGCGTCTGGTGGCCCATCCGATAATATTGTTTGCATCTCGACTCGCTGCCCGGCGATTAATTCAATCAGGGGGCTATTGACCGGTATCGCGAAGACGGACGCCCTGAACCCGAAATCTACTACGGTGTGACTTTCCTGACGATCGTGGCGATAGCGGATCACCACCTCCGTCCGCGCGGGTATGATGACTCTTGTGAGTTGAGAGCGGGAGGAGCGAGTCGTGATGACCTTCATATGACCTTTGGTCAGCGTGGTGGTACAGTTTCATTGGGAAGCCTGTCTTCTTTTTTGCATAGAATCGGTAGTATTGCGTAAAAGATGGCTATAGGCTTGTAGCGCTGTTTCACACGGATGAAATTCCTCCTCAAGAGTATTGATTACTCCCTCGACTCGTTCGGCTAGGTCAATATCATCTATTTGTTGGAAGATGCGGGCAGAATGTTCCAGCATTTCGTGGGCACAGATGGTTATTTTTAGGGCGTAAAACCATAGCAAATCATTACTCAAGGAACGTTTTGGTTTCACTGGCAACCCTGTCATCTTTGCTAACTCATCGGAAGTGGTAACTAAGGGGACATTGAATCCATCCTGACCAATTTTAGCTAATTCTGCAATATTGTCAGTGATACTGTCGACAATATCGGTAAATTCTATGATATCGTTTGTCATTTCATCACCCCACAACAACTTTGCAGTTACATTTAAAAAAATGACCTCTGTTACCAGAGGCCATTTCAATGTAACCATAGCAAACACCTATCCCACTTGATTGGGTATTACCAAAATTTTGGCGCTCATCGTTGGGGAGTGCTCGTTGCAATGCAAGGTATAATAACCAGCCTGATCGGCACTAAAGGTAACTTCATATTCGCGGCCACGGTTCATTAATTCATTGTTGACAACTTTGGAGCCATCCGGTGCTTCAATCCAAACGGTATGTTCGTCGCCGTTGATAATGAAGCTGCGCAGAGTTACTTTGTCGCCTTGAGCCACCGTCATTGACGCCGGACTAAACATATAGGTTGACACCTGCCACTTGTTGGGGTTATCGGCATCAAAATCGCCCGGTCCCGTAAATCGATACCCCAGGGACAACGTGGTCGGGTCAACCTCAGGGGCAGGAATACCCTCGGTGGCCCCCTTTATCTCGATGACGCTGAGATCAAATGTTACCTCGCTTGGCTCAAGATTAGCCGCGGTGGCGGAATTGCAGCCTACCACTAATAAACTTGCCACAATGAGCAGCACGCCAAAGATAAAACAGTTTTTCGACATAATTTTGCTCTCCTTTTCTAGTATAAAAAATCACGGTCTATAAGGTGGGTGTGTCCCAATTTTTAGGAAATTGGGCAAACCGGGGGGAATCGAGGGGATCCCCTCGCGCCCCCATGTGCATTCCCGAATTTTGGGTCGCACCCTATAAGGTTGACAGGTTATAACCTTCCCCTATATTATCTGATACACTGCCAAAATATGTAATGGGCGTAAGTCGTGAAGTTTTTCAGACCGGGGTCGGGAAATTTTCAGACCTTAGTCCCTATGGCAACAAGCGGGAGCGTGATACAATAGTGTTGCGTGCTACAACTAAGGGGATAACAATGTTTACGTTCACAAGGTTCACTCTAGCCCAACAATTTATGGTGGTCAGTTTATTGATTTTATTGAGCGGTATGGTTGTTATTGGCCTGTGGGTGGGCAAGCAGATTGAAATTGGAGTTACTAACCGCACGGCCGCCGTCACTTCGCTGTATGTGGATAGTTTTGTCTCGCCACACCTGCAAGATTTACCTCGCACCAACCAACTGGAACCGGAACAGTTGGTCGCACTCAGGCAGCTGTTGAGTGAGACACCGCTGGGCAAACGAATTGTGTCATTCAAGGTCTGGTCTCCCGATGGCCGCATTCTTTACAGCCCCAATCCCAATTTGATCGGCCGTCAGTTTGCCAGGGACAACGGGTTAACAGAGGCGCTGGCTGGAGAAGTCAACTCCGAGGTGAGTGATCTGGATGAGCCCGAGAACGAATACGAACGCCAATTATGGAATGAACTGATCGAGACTTATGCCCCGGTTTGGGCCGAGGATGGCAGCAAAGTTATTGCGGTTTCGGAATTTTATCAAACGCCGGATGA
>JBFGLD010000625.1:0-4463 GCA_041576335.1 Anaerolineae bacterium
GAAATGCCACTGTACCCAGGCCGTAGGTTACAACCAGGGCTACAGTTAGAGGGTGATCTCCCACAAGACGGCGTAGAAAACGGTATAAGGCTACGCCTAGTAGGGCGGAAGGCAAGGAGACTGTCAAGAACGTGGCAAAATAGAGCGCACCGGCATAGTAAATCTTGGAGGCCAGCAAACCGGTGCCTGCCGGGTTTAAGGTGGCATCGAACGCCGGATTGTGACTGACACGCTTCGATAATGTCTCAAACCAGGGCAAACTCATCACGCCGCTGTAGATGGCATAGGGTGCGACTCCTAAAAAAGACAAGCCTGGTGCTTTGTCTGTGTAAATATGCCCATCATAAACAGCATAGTCACCAGTGTTTTCAAAATAATCATCGATGACAATCGTTCCTTGCTCTACCAGCGCCAAGGTCAAATCCATGCGTGAGTTCTGATTCCAATCCGCCCAGCGCGGGAAGAAATAGGCATAGGAAATTAGAAGCAGCAAAAAGAGCCAAAGCTCCTTGGCGTTCAACCAGCGATGTGGACGAAATTTTTTGGTTGAAGAGTTCATTGGACGTTTGGCGGGAGCCACGACGTGCTGTACGGCTTCCCCTTCTCCTTTCGCTTGAATACGTGTCTAGCAATTGAAACCGCAGGCCACTCACCCTAAGACGGCCGGTGGCAAAGCGGATTAAGCCTGTTGACATCAATGTACAACAATGCACTTCGGTTTCATTTCGGTGGATCGCGGGGTTTTTGACGGGAATATTAGCGTCCCAAGACGGTCAAATACGCTCGAATATTATTTTGTGCTGCCGGCCGGCGTTCCCGATTCATAAGTGAAATCAAAAACCAGTATCCCATTTTTAGGGCCGACGTACTCCAAACAAGTAGAGAAAACGTGCTGGCGACGAGTGCCCCCCGATGTTTGCGGAAGAATCGAACTTTGCTGGCATAAAGCTGATTTCGTTTAGCCGCAGGTTGGTTTGCTGCGCTTTGTCCCCCAAAATGGATGACGCGCGCCGTAGGTAGGTAGACTATGGCCCAGCCTGCGGCTTTCGCCCGGTAACACCAATCGGTTTCCTCGGTGTACATAAAATATCCCTCGTCCAGGGGACCGATAGCCTCAGCTGCTTCGCGCCGGATCATTAAGCAAGCTCCGTTTACCCAGTCGCCCGGCTGCGGGTCCAACGAGGCCAGAGCCCGATGGCTGGGGAATTGGGAGCCGTAAAGGCGCGAAGCCCAGCCCAGCAGTTGCAGCGTCTCGCCTTTAAGACTTAAAAAATTGGCCCGACCGAACTGGAAACTGCCATTGGGATTAAGTAAATGCGCGCCGGCAATGCCTGCATCCGGATGCGCATCCAAAAACGAAACCATGTTGGCTAAGGCACCGGGCTGTGGAATGGTGTCAGTGTTTAGCAGCACGATATGCCGTGCTCGACTTACCGCAATCGCTTGGTTATTGGCTCTGGCAAAACCTATGTTCTCGCTGTTAGCAATAAGGCGCGTATTGGCAAAATTATGCTTGATCATCTCCACGCTGCCGTCGCTGGAAGCGTTGTCGACGACGATAACCTCATAAGTCAAGCCTTCCGCACTGGCCGGAATCGCGGCTAAACATTGGGCTGACAACTCTCGAGTATTCCAACTGACTAGAATGATTGATAAGTCTGGACTCATCTCTTTACCTCGCTACTATAATGAGTGGAAGCCACACGTTTGACCCGGGTGTCAGCGTGGGCGTTGTAATTTGGGCTGGGGTTGACGGCACCGTCGATGTCGCAGTTGGTGTCGACGTCAAGGTTGGTTCTGTCGTGGCAGTTGGTGTCGCCGTCGGCGTATGCGTTGGTTGGACTGTGCCGGTGGGTGTCTCGGTTGGTGTTGCTGTGGCGGTAAACGTGGACGTTGGCGTGTCGGTATAGGTTGGGCTTGGCGTCGGTATCGGGGTGTAAGTCGAGGTTGGAGTTGGGGTGGCCGGGGGCAGCGCACCGTTGTAGCTAACCGTCACTGACTCTAAAATTGGCGTTAATTCCGAACTGTTGGTCGTCAGAGTGGCCTCGTACTGCAGGAAGCGCCCGGAAGGAATGCTGATGGTACTCGGCGCGCTCGTAATTGGAGCAGTCCAGGCAGACCAGTTCACGCCGTCGAGTGAAGAGCGGGCGCGGAAAGTGACTCCGGTTCCGGCCGGAGTCTGGGCCATCCAATCCAACGTATTCCAATCGACCACTTGTCCTACGTCAAGGGTACATGATCGATATGTACCGTTTGGCGGTAAATTAAGGAGTCGATAATAATCTACGTACATGGGTAAGTTGTTGCCCTGCACGTTCGTGGCGTGGGTATAGAGCGGGCCAGAGATCGAAACCTGGTGAGTCGCCCGTAAGACACCGTCAACCCAAAACTCGACTCGATCTGTTTCCCAAACGAGGCGAAAATTATAGAATTCATTCAGGTTGAGATCCGGCAACGTGGTTACTATACCCGGATCGCCGCTGGCCGTGCTCCAGGCAAAAATGTTTGAGGTGCCCATCCCACCGGTTCCAGTGCTAAAAATCGCCCACTGCCCACCAAAGTTGCTGAAGCCTATATGTTGGTAGGTCGTCTCCCCGAAGCTGGCTCTAAACTCGGCCACGCGACGCGGCGTATGGGTATTGATGGTCCGGATGCGACCGCCGTTTACGGCATCCATGACCTCAATCAGACCACTACCGATCGTTGGTATAAAGCCATTTGGTGCCACCCATTGGCTCGTATCGAGCGTGGTCCCGTAAAAGTAATCTTCCAACATGGTTGAGGACAGCCGTACTTCACCCCCACCTATATCGCTGACGATGGTGTTTGACAAAACGCTGCAGCTGCTACCTTGCCCAAAGTCGGCCGCGCTGCTATGGCTAACAAGGCTGGACGGCGTGGTAAAGCTCGAGATGGCGCTTTGAGCTGTTTGCCCCGCTGTGTCCTCAGACCTAACCTGGAAAAAATAGTCCGTATCCGGCTGAAGACCGGTCACGATCAGCTTGTGATTCGAAATATATTCGGCATCGAATTCAACAGTGCCTAAGCCCGTAGTGACACCGTAATTTACCCGGCTGTCGGCCAGACGATTGGTTTGCCAGGTAACTTGAGCGGTCGTGGGTGAGGTCGGCACGCCTTGGACGTTGGTAACGGTTAGCGGAGCCAACCCGGCCGGCGCAACCACCACTTGTCGCACCTCGGGTGATTGGGCTGGGTCGGTCGTGCTCAGGTTTACCCGATACTGAATGTAACGGCCGGCGGGGCTGAGGATCGTTCCACCCGAACCGAGTGCGGCCCAACTTGACCACGCTGCACCGTCTACGGATGAGCGCGTTTCAAAATTAACGGATGTTCCGGCCGGGGTTTCACCGTGCCAGGCTAAATGATCCCAGCCGGTCTGCCCCCCGTTATCAATTACGCAAGAAACGAATTGGCCTGTATTTGGATAATCGGCAATTCGTAACCAATCAACGGCCAAATCGTAGTTCGCTAATTGGGTATAAGCCCATAGATGAAAGGGGGGCGTCAGCGGCGTGGCCAAGGCGTGGTTAACGACAAGTTGCCCATCGACATAGTAATCCACTTGATTAGTATCCAGTTCAAGCCGGATGTTGTGAAAGGTATTCCAGTCGAACCCGTTGATAAGTGTTCGCTGCGGCTGGCTGGCGCCTGGTTGGTAATCATTGGCAAAAACGTTTCCGCTATTATCGCTTATGAAAAGAGCATTTGGCGGACCGGGAATCTGGGTAACCTTGGCCAGGCCTACATCAGCCCAAGCCGTTCCAACTTCCGGTTCCGAGAAGCGGAGCCGGCCTTCGACGACAACAGGGAAACTTGTTATCGGCAGCGTGGAACTGATCCAGCGGCCATCAAGAATGAGGATGCCGTCGTTAAAGGTGGGTGGTACAACGTATCCGCCATTGATCACGTTTGTTACCCAGCGTCCGCTGTCCAGGCTTGGCCCGTCAAAATAATCTTCGAGGGGCGCCGCCAGGCGGATTTCCCCGCCAGACAGATTGGTTATGCTGGTATCGGTTAGTGCACTGCAACTGTTAAAGTCTTGAACGGTCGAGTGGCTCCAAGCCCCGCTCGTTTGCGCCAAAACGGGCCTGCTGCTGGGTCCATATGGTATAAATTGGAGGCCAATGAGCAGGAATAACAGGAAAATCGCCAGGAGGCCGGAAGTTGATTGGCGAACCAATCGGATCAATGACGGTATTGATTTTCCTTGTACGTCGAGACGACGGGCGAGATGATATTGCTGGTTCATAGGAAGTATGCCTGGCAAGCAAAGCGGCCGGCTGTATCTTACGGCTCGACTTCACTTTATTGAGATTGAGAGCATTTGGTAATTAGGGAAATCTGTCCAAAAAAGCACAGGCGCCGTCACGCTGAAAGAGCCAAGCCCATTCGGGTTAAAAAGTGGCTATTTTAGGGCGCTTCAGCATCCTTTGCTCTCTCAA
>JBFGLD010000626.1:0-4459 GCA_041576335.1 Anaerolineae bacterium
GAACATTATGAGCGGGATGAGACAACCGGAGCATTAAAACTCGATAAACGGGAAGCTGTGCCAAGCCACGCCGATGAAGACACGCACAACAGCTTCATTGCGGTCAAAGAAAGCAATTTCGACTGCCGGCTTGGCGAGCAGCTGGTTTGTAATAAGGATACCGAAGAGCTAAACTGGCCTGAAAAGGACGGCGATTACTTTGTCGAGTTTATGGTTACGGACAGTGAAGATGAGCCCATGGTCACCGGATCGAGCTGCCGGCTGGAATACGAGAAGGAAGATGATGGATGTTGTACCCAATACCAAGGCTTTATCGGGGCGGTGCCGTTTGGCACCTATACGCCCATCCTGGAACCCGGCAAAGAGTACTTCGATATGGCCAAGAGCGTTATGTACAATGTCGAGTACATCGACGGCAGCCAGGGCGATATCGTCCACCGCTTTAATGGTCAGGAGATTTCCGGGGTGACCACCAGCATCTTCAATGCCGGCACCTTTCGCCAGGTCGACAGCGTCGACGGCCGGGCGGTGACCACCCTCGACGAAGGCCCGACCAAGCTCATCGCCTACCGCTACGGGCAGGAACAGGCCCGTATCTTCCAAACGATGAGCGGGGCAGACACCCGTTGGATCCACCCGCTGGACCAACCCTTTGAGCATAAGTATGGCTTCAGCCTGGAGTTCCACGGGCCGCCTCAGCGAACCGACCTGTTCATCTACGGCAACGAACAGCGCAACATCCAGTACGACGACAACGGCCTGGCCCTGGTCAACCTGACCTATGATCAACCTAGCCTGGCAGCCATTTATGAGATTACCAACCCGCCCGACCAGCTGAAGTGGATAACCGTCGATAGCCTGTCCGCCAATACCGATCAGACCATGCGGTACAATTTTGCCGAGACCGGCTTGTATCATTATCGCCTGGTCGATGACAGTGGCCAGGTACTCGTCGGTCCGACCTCGAGCCCCAATCTGACATTCACGGCTGTACCGGGCACAACCTGTAAGGCCGAGTTGGTCTATCCTGAAACGTCCCTATTCGTCGGCCTGTACGATGATATGAAATTTCACCATCCCGACTACTGGCTGATACCGGTCGACGGCCGGGTTGAGCACGAGTTCGAATTCCACCTGGATTATCGTCGCCTGAATGATCCTGACCTGGGGAATGATCACATTCGCGGCGACATCGTCGTGGAAGCGCTCTACTTGCTCAACGGAACCACGTCGGTGGACCAGCAGTTCCCCTACGGGCGGCACGATGGCGTGCTGTCAGGGGTAACCCTGCTCGGGATCCCCGACGTCGGCATGATCGCCTTCTGCGCACGTCCCGGCGTCCATGAAATGGTTTTCTGGGGAGGGTGGGAAAATGAGTCCTACTACCTGCCCGAACGCGGGATCATCTTTGACGAGGACATATACAACATCTGGTCTGAAGACCAGCGCGGTGAGTGCATCGACGCCGCCCGCCGGGTTAATATGGAATTGGCGCGCCAGGGACTGCGCACCGACCACACCTTCCGCCATCACGGCCAGAAGAGCCAGGGCTACCAGATGGTCCAACAGCACATCTGGTCACCGTACAACCTGGTTGGCATGCGCCCGCCCCATATCGGCCAGTTCCTAAAGCCGGGCACGCTCCTGCCCTACTACCAAGAGCCCCAAGATGTCTTGTTCTGGGCCTGGGACCTGGAAAAGGGTGGGCTAGTCGACGGTATCGGCGCAGCAGAACTGCGACAATACCTGCTCTCGCTCGGCCCGATTGTATATGGTGACTTCACCGGCATCCACCCACCTGAGGCGTTGAATACAGCCGACCTGCTGGGTCCGCTGCCGGAGCCACCGGCCATACCCACGCGCGCCCCGACAGTGCCACCTACGCCTCCGCCAACCCCGGTCCCGCCAACCCCGACTCCAATACCCACGCCGACGCCGACGCCGGTCCCGCCAACGCCAACGCCCACACCCACACCAACTCCGGTCCCGCCGACACCGACACCCACGCCCACGCCCACGCCGGTACCACCGACGTTTACGCCAACCCCGACCCCGGAGGAGGGCACTCCGGTCACGCTGCTGCCAAGCCCCGCGGTGCCTCAACCTGACCTGGCGGCTGCCTACACGATCGATCGAAAGATTATCCTTGAGCCAATGGGCCCTGAAACGAAGGTCAATTTCGTCAATGTGGTCGAGGCGAAACTTTCTCTTGAAAACCGCCGGCAGCCGGAGACAACCGTCGGTAGCCTGCAGGCCATTGGCCCCGACCAGGCTGAAGTCCCGGCCGCTTTCGAGGACAAACCGGCCTTAGCTGCTGCTACTAGCCTTGAACCCCAAACCATGCCGCGCTCGGTGATCATCTTGGCTATTTTCGTGGCCGTGAGTTTGCCGCTGGCCGGCGCCTATAAGCTTCGTAAGTCAGTTGGTGGGGCGATCATTCCCCGCCAAGTGATGGCCACGCTGCGGACAAGTTTGTATCAGTGGTTAGCCTTGGCGCTGGTCATTGCGATCGCCGGCGTGTTCGCGGCACAATTGGTGATACATCTGGGCACGATGTCGATGAACCAGGCTTATGCGCTGGCCTTAGTGCCGGTAGGCACCGGGTTGGCCATCGCCATTGCCAGCTTAATTTTGGAGGTGACGCGGCCACATAGGCCAGACTAATCGCCGGGCCACGAGACAAAGGTCTGAACTTAATGGGGGTTGGTTCGTTAGCCAACCCAATTCGATGACCTAAATCGGTGATGTAGATGAGTTCCAACTGAGTTCCCCGTTTCTGAGGGAACTCATTGGAACTCATAGTGACTCGTCGAAAGCGACTTCGGTTTGAGCCATAGCTCCCCCGCGCAGGTGTGTACGTCAGCAAGAAGGCAGACCCACCCAGCTTCAGCTTGGGTCGTGCGCTTGAGGCAGGCCTGTTAGCCGGCCCGAGTCCCCTTCATCCCTCACATCGCCGGAAGCCACATAACTTTCTTGGGACAAAACCTAACGAAATTTTTATGCTTCGGTCATAGATTTAAACAGGGTTACCTGCTACCATTTGATGTAATTCAAGCCAATTTTTTGCCGGTTGGCGTGTCCAACGACGCCCGAGGCTTACATATATCAAGGAACATAAACTATGGAATTACCGGTTATTCTGCTTTCAGTTTGGTTTGGTGGGGCCAGCCTGCTTATGGTTTTTGCTTGGTTGGCGGCGGCTCTGATTAAGCCGCGCTTCCCCGATTGGTGGGAACAAGTTGTTGCCTGCGAAATTAAAGATTTCGATATTTGACTCCTCCTTACAACCATACGAATAGCGACCCACGGCTCAAATCTCAATGCGCAGCCTGCAGCTATTTCCGTAATAATTACGGAGATGGTTCTGCTCTAAAGTTCGTATATTTTACGCTTTACAAATTGGCTTTCGCAGCATATACTATGCAATAATGCACTTTTAAAAATTTAGCCCGCCCCTCCGTTCATGTCTCGACATGAAATATGGATGCCCATCTCATCATTAAGGAGTGAACCGTGCCACCTCGAATTTTGATGATAGATGATGACCCGGATATGGTCACTCTCGGCAAATTAATATTGGAGCGTGAAGATAAATTCGAAGTTGTATCGACCTATTCCGGTCGAACCGGGCTGAAAATATTGGACCAGGACAAAAATGTAGACCTCGTTCTGATCGATGTGACGTTAGTTGACATGAATGCCTGGGACGTGCTCAAAGCTATTAGAAATAATAACGACCATATTCATCTCCCCGTAATCATGGTCGCAGCCTACCCCTACGCCGCTTCACCTAAAGCCCGTACCATCCCCCAGAACGCCTGGATAGACGGGTACATCTTAAAACCCTTCGTAGTATCAGATTTGATCGACAGAATAAGCGAAGTCATCCAACGTAATCGTGTTGTGGCCGCTCCGGCCTGACCATTTCGCCGTGCCGGAAATACCCTTCAATTAAGTGATTGTGACTGAAGGCAACGCTTTCACCGCCAAATTCTACAAAACCTGGTTCGGGCTGCGCTCATTCGCCTGACTTACGGCGGAACCCAGCCACCGGTCGGTCGCTCGATCTTATGCGACTGTCAAAATTGCCCTACTCGAGTTTGACTTGACCTTATAGGCTTCATATAATCTGCAAATTAACCAACTTGTTTCTTGTTCGAGGGATTTCGAAGATGGCAAAACGACGCAGGAGTGGGCAACCTGTCAGACCCCGATCGGTCTGGCGTAAGATAACGGTCGGCGTTATTATCCTCATCGTGCTGGCCTCAGGCACCGCCTGGCTGACGACGCAGTCAACTCAATCTGAGACCGTTACCCAATCTACCGGCATGCCAACCGCTGGCCTAACGGCCTCTTTGACGGCGACGCCCGAGCCGTCACCGGCGCAGTTAGACACGACTGCAGCCTCAAATTCCTCTACCTTGACCGTTGAGCTTGCTGCCCCCACCCCTTCCCCAAC
>JBFGLD010000627.1:0-4439 GCA_041576335.1 Anaerolineae bacterium
CGAACGGGTTCGCTCTTCCAGTTTTTTATTTAATTCGTTGACCCGCGCTTCAAAGGTGCTGACCGCTTTATTGAGGCGTTCGACCTCAGTCCGGGCCAAAAAAATCTGTTCGTCATACCGTTTGGTTTTGTCGAGTTCCCGACCGAGCTCGTTGAGCGCCTTGGCGTGGTTCTGAAGTTGGGTGATTAGGGTGCTGCTGTGACTGGCCTCAGGACTGGGCTGCCAGCGGCGACCATATTGTTTCTCTAACACCTGTAGGATCTCGTTTTTGAACTGATCCAACCGCTCGTCAATTTGGGGAACGCGAGCCAGGGTCAGCCGAGCTTTGGCTAAATCCTCCTCGATCCGCTGAAGACGACGAGATTGTTCCTGTAACTCGTAAGCCTGCTTCTCGCCGTGCTGCTCCAGATAGGCAATCTTTTGTTGGTCTTCTTGGTGCCTTTGCTCCAAATACTCCATTTGGTTCGAAAAATGTGGTTGATCCATAGCAAATTAGCTCCTAACCGAATAGACAGAATAATTGTATCACGACTTAGGGGCGTCGGCAAAGATTTCTGGAATAATGGCGTTAATAATGGCATTTGCTTCTATCTGTTGCTATAATGATAAAATATTTTTGTTTGGGGAGCGGTTATCTTGTCCTCACAAATCCTCTTGATTTTAGAAGGATGTAGGATAATGAGGTTAAACTTTCTGACAAAAGGACATGGTCATGAGCCTATCTAAAACGGCGCTGCCGGCAGACACCAGCTTGCCTGTCATCCACAAGAAAACGTCCGGTACGGTTGGCTATTTTGTGGTTTTTATTACGTTGGGGCTGGTAACTGCCTCACTGGGACCGACTCTGCCGGATCTGGCTGCAAATACTCAAACTCGCCTCGGCGAAATTAGCTTCCTTTTTTTTGCCCGCTCGTTGGGATATTTGGTTGGGTCGCTCCTGGGTGGACGACTTTACGATCGCTGGTCAGGCCATCCCATCATGGTGGTGATGTTAATTGGCATGGCGGTCTTGATGACGCTGATCCCGCTGGTTCCCCTGCTGGGCCTGTTGACCCTGGTCCTGTTTGCGCTGGGTATGGTTGAGGCGACAGTCGACGTGGGGGGCAATACGCTGTTAGTCTGGACACACCGCCACGAGGTTGGCCCCTTTATGAACGGACTTCACTTCTTTTTTGGGGTAGGCGCCTTTCTATCGCCCATTATTATTGCCCAGGCGGTGCTGCTGAGTGGTGATATTACCTGGGCTTACTGGATCTTGGCAATGTTAATTTTGCCGGTAGCAGCCTGGATGGTACGGATACCCAGCCCCCCGGCCCAGAAAGTCTCCAAAGAGCATCGAATAGGGGAGGTCAATCATCTCTTGGTTGCCCTCTCAGCGATTTTTCTACTGCTGTACGTTGGGGCCGAAGTGAGTGCGGCGGGTTGGATTTTTAGCTATGCGACAGCGCTCGACCTAACCACCGAAACGATGGCACGTTACCTCACCTCAGCTTTTTGGGGAAGCTTTACTGTGGGGCGTCTTCTCGCAATCCCTATCGCGGCGCGCTTTAGGCCACGCACCATATTGCTGGCCGATCTGTTGGGGAGCATGGCCTGCCTGAGCCTGATCGTGGTTTGGCCTCACTCCGCGGTCGCGCTATGGGTAGGAATTCTTGGTTTTGGTTTTTCGATGGCCTCAATTTTTCCAACCACGCTGTCTCTGCTCGAGCGGCGGGTAACCGTGACCGGCCAGGTGACGGGCTGGATATTTGCCGGCGCCAGCGCCGGGGCAATGTCCGTACCGTGGTTGATCGGTCAATTATTCGAGCCGATTGGACCCCGGGTGGTCATGACCGCTATCCTGGTCGCCCTAATTTGCGCAGCTGTCGTGTTCTTTGCCCTGATCGGCTATTCAAATCGGTTCCTGGTGGCCGAATCGGTTGTGGCTCGCAATGATCTCGATTGAACTGGCCCGTAAATTAAAGGCTGCCGGCTTAACCTGGACGCCTACAAAAAATGATTTTTTTATGATCCCCGATCGAAGTCTCGACGATTCCGTGTTTGTCATTAGCGATATGGCCATCCTGGTCGAAGTACTGCGGGGTAAGCAGGCCGTGACCTTTCACGGAACGCCGGAATGGGCCCTGGACCACATGCTCGTGACGGACTTGCTGTGGTTACCGACCGAATCCCAGTTACGAGAGGAGCTGGAAATGCGCCTTGTTGGAGAACCCCAACCCGCCATAAACCTGGCTAGTATCGTCGATGGGTATGGCTGCAAAATTCAGTTCCGCAGCCAGGTTGCGGCGTTTGAGGCTTTCGGGGCGAGTAATGCCTACGCGCTGGCGCTGTTACACGTTTTGAAGCACGAACAGGGCGATCAGATTTAGGCGAGCTTTTGTGCGGATCGATTACGTAAGGTAAAATTTTGGTAGACTTTTGGCATACACCCACAACATTTAAGGGACAAATGAGTACATTAACCCCTCAACAAAAAAAGCCGAGTAATATCGAGGTTGATATCAAGGACCGTGAGGTACGAATCACCTGGGGCGATGGATACCACAGCGCCTACACGTTTGACGAACTGCGCAAATATTGTCCGTGTGCCGTGTGCAACGAACAGCGGTCAAATGAGGATCCATTGAGAGTATTGAAGGCGGACCAAATCGTAACCAGGGCCGAGTTGGATCTTAACTCCCCGGCAGAAATGGTCGGTAATTATGCGCTTCAATTTTTCTGGGCCGATGGCCATCGCACCGGCATTTACAGTTTTGAATATCTGCGCCAGCTTAGCTCGTAAACATGGCGTACTTAAGTTTACAAATTTTCAATTCTACTTTACAATAACTACGTGAAATATTATGTCTACTGCATTTCATTGCTTCGATCGCTGCCGACCGACCTGAGACTGCTGCTGCTGGCCCTGCCTGTCGTGTGCCTGGCTGGAATTGCGATGGCTAGCTGCAATGTGATTCGCATCCAGCCGGTTACCTCCTCAACGGCGGCGGCAGGCCGGATTATTTTTGCCACCGCCACGCCCGGATCAGGTGGGCCGGCCGCTAAAGCCCGGGATCCTCTCCGGGCCAGCTCATCTGAGCCCGGAACCCGTTTCGTCTCTGGCGGCACCAATGAACTGGGCAAAATTATGGTGTTGGAGTATCACCGCATTGGTAAGCCCGAGCAGCGTTTTCAACGAACCCCCGACAATTTTCGAGCCGACTTAAAGAGGCTGCACGCCGGTGGTTTCTATCCGGTCAACTTCAGTGACCTCATCGACGGTTTGCCCCATGTACCGGCCGGTAAGAAGCCGATCGTGCTAACCTTTGACGATTCCGACATAACTCAATTTCGGATGCTTGGAAATAATATCATCGATGCCGACAGTGCTGTTGGGATTTTGCTGAATTTTCAAAACCAGCATCCGACCGAGTGGCCCGCTCGAGCCACATTTTTTGTGCTGGGCAACGATACGGCGGAATATGTCTCTATTTTTGGGCAGCCCAAGTGGGCCAGGTCCAAGCTTCAATTTTTGGTTGAAATGGGCATGGAAGTGGGCAGCCATACGGCCAATCATACCGATTTGTCAGTAGCTACGGCCGAGCGAATCAACTGGGAGCTGGCGGTCAGTAAGCGGGTTATCGAAGAGATGGCCCCAGGTTATACGGTGCGGAGCCTGTCGGTGCCCTACGGCGGCTATCCGTTTTCGCAAGAATTTTTGACGGAAGGGGAGTGGGGCGGGTTCAGCTATCGTTACAGCGGTATTGCTGCAGCCTGGGGTGGCCCGGCTGTTTCTCCATTTGATTCCACGTTTGAGCCTTATCACGTACCGCGCATCGAGATTTTGTCCAGCTCAATCGACCATTGGCTAACATATTTTGAGAGAAATCCCCACGAATATTATGTATCAGACGGCGACCCGTCTAAGATCACGTTTCCACAGGCTGAAGTCGCAGCCGAGTAACCTAGCGAACTGCACCAAACCGCTAAATCGGGGGATGGACCGATAGATATTGCATAAGCAGATCGGACATTCGCCCCGCGCCAGACCCCAAAATGTCGTAGGACCTCCATTTTTTATCATGGGTACCGGCCAGGAAAATAGCCGCCCCTTTGACATTGGCATCCCGCTGCAAATTTTCGTCGTACCAGATCAGTTGGTCCATGTAAACGCCCGGCGGATCGTCGCGCAGCCCATTGGCCAGCCAGGTATCGATAAAGTCTTGCCAGCCCGTGGCGTCCTCGGGTCCAGGCCGGGGCCGAACCAGGCCGTCCACGCCACATTCGGTAATCAAAATAGGAATATCAGCAAACCCCATTGGGGCTAAATATTGGCGGTACGCTTTGCGGTAGCGCAGGGTTAACCAGCCCTCGTCCCCTTGATTAGGGTCGCCGGGAGGCTGTAAGGCCCCGGTGCGATACTGCATGACCGGCGCCGAGTATTCGTGTAGTCCTAGATA
>JBFGLD010000628.1:0-4439 GCA_041576335.1 Anaerolineae bacterium
CAGGCTGCCCCGGCGACTTCGAGGAAGGTGAGTATTACGACACCCTGGCCGGCAACTGTGCGGTCCGCTTCGACCTGGACGCCGCTACCAGCAGCCCCTACGAGGGCCGGACCATTATGCACTGCCACATCCTGGCCCATGAGGACGAGGGGGCCATGACCTGGATGGACGTCGTCGGCGGCGCGCCACCCCCGGCTTTACCAAGCGGGCATGGATATAGCGCCTACTACGCCCTGTCAGACGGTCCGCCCGCAGCGCCAAGCGGCTTGAGCGCCAATGCGGTATCGAGCTCGGCCATCGACTTGACTTGGCTCGACAATTCGAACGACGAGACGAGCTTTAACATCGAGCGCTCCCTCGACGGGACCAACTTCAGCCCCCTCAAATCGGTCGGCGCGAATGTCATCAGCTTCGGCGACACCGGGTTAAGCCCCGAAACGACCTATTGGTATCGGGTCAACGCCGAGAACGCGAGCGGAACCTCGGGCTGGTCCAACACCGCGTCGGCCACCACGCAGCCAGACACAGGTGGTCCCACCGCCGTCGACGTCGGATCCATCGTCGTCACGACCGTCAACATCGGACAGGGCGTCAAGCGAGGCCGGGCGACGGTCGTGGTTGTCGATGATGTCGGTGGACTCGTAGCAGGCGCCACCGTGACCGGTGACTTCACCGGCACGTTCAACGAGCCCGGCGTCTCGGGCTCGCCCACCGCTGCCACCGGCACGACGGTCATCGACACCGCGGGATCCCAGAAGGGCAGTGTCTCAGTGACCTTCTGCGTGACGAGCATCATCCACCCAACCCTCGATGATTGGACAGGGAACGTCTGCGCTTCAAACTGAGGTGGGATCTCAGCTAACGCCTGGCCGCCAATCCTACGCCCGAATGAACCCCAAGAGGCCGTTTCACTCAGGGCGATATCGATTTCTTCCGGCTGGCGTATGGGGCAACTATGAAAGACGATGATGCACTGCTGATCCGGCTGAGCAAGAGCGGTAACGATGGAAAGTTGTCGCCATAGCGACTTTTCGGCGTCAATATCGCGAAAGCATTGCGTTCTACTCAAACAAAGGTGCCCTGTCATGGCATGATTAAAGTGACAGGGCTTTTTGGGTATCTCCCAGAATTGATCCTGTTGGCGAAGTATTTTTAGGTCGTAAATCGGCTCACAAATTGATAAAGATTAATGTTTCGTTGGGGTAGGTAGCTCTGCACTAAACCGTGGTTGCCATATCGCCCTTGAAACGAGGCGTTGAAACGCCCCGCTATCAAGGCGAAACCCGTTAAAACGGGTTCGATTCGGGCAGAATAGTGCGTTTTGAACACACTTTCCCTATTAGCCGATGGTTTCAACCATTGGTCACCGCCGCTCACGGTTTAACGTAGGCCTACCTTGGGGTAAAACAGGCTAGAATTTTTACTTTTTCGACTTCGCCAACAGGATCCGGAATTGTCCGTAAATGGCTAATGCAAACATAGCTGCATCGAGGCGCAACATTTCAGTTTGCGTTTGGGGTCTCGATAGCGCTGGTGATCAGTGGGCTCGGATGATCCATCCCGATCAGGCAGTCCATCGGCTTCGACTTGGCCATCTGGAGTAAGGGGGTGATCGACCTGATCCGTAGAGAAAATGACCGATTAGTTGCCCCACTGTTTGGTTTTCCAGATGGAGGTACAATCAAAATTGATTGCAAATCAATTGAGCCGCCCGAACACAATCGGGGCTTACCGGGCAAAGAAAAAGGGTTAATTGGGTGTTATCAAAGGCTGAGTCCCTCACCAAAGTCAAACTGAAGATTGCTTCCTGACATTTAATGAGTGTAAACCTGATCGAAGCTGTCACTTTGTTCCGGACTGAACTGGTTACGCCAATCCCCAATAAGGCCCTTGCGGAAGTGGGCGGGGGTCCCTTCTCGTTAATGGTCTTATCATGGGGACGGTCGAGAAAAAAAGTCTAATGAAAAGAGCAAGCCCCACAAACTCTGAGTTTGAGTTGTTCGCTACCGGAAACCCACACTGCTCTCAAGGTCAATCTTCAGTTAGGGTCGAACCTGGGGAAGCAGCGTGATTCTTAGGTAAATACCGATAGGAATGCGCCATTTTTTGAATACGACTGCTGGCACCGGCCCCCTCGATCTTACCCTCAGAAAAGGCTTGTAGGATCTTTATCGACCTCCCCCAGTAGGGCATCGAAGTTGGTGGTGGGTTCGACCTATGCCACCTTGAGTTTCTATCTACGTAGTACAACATCCATTTTGTGCTTTTCTGGTTAAAACGAATTTGAGCCACCGCGATATTGACCCAGGTTTCGGGGTCACCGAAGGCTGGCCGATCCTCGAATACAGTGACACTGTTCCCCGGGGACTAAAAATCAACTCGTACTTAGCCGCGGGCGTGGGGTGGCACCTTTGACTGGCAATATGACCGCAATTCTCGCTCAACCTACCTTTTTGTCAACTCTGGTAAACTCATAAGACTCCTGACGTATAACGAAAACGAATCGATGTGGCGCAGCGGAGGCAAAGAGAGCCGGGGAAATGGAGACTAACCGAAGTAAACAGGTCACAAGCCGAGAACCAGCAGCCGCTGCATGACTATTGTTGAACCAAGCCTGCGATTTGGACTATGTCACCATTATATACCCACCTTCTGGTTTTTGCACCTGAACTCCCCAGAGTTGCTGAAGAAAGAGGAAAGATCTTGATACTTGAAAAACATCTAATGTCACAATTTTGACAGACCTTGGGGTTCCCATCCGGTCAGCTACCAGAAATTGGAAACAGGCATTCTTTGCGAACGGGTGCCTCAGATCTAAATCTTTATTACCTACAACGCAACGACGTTCCCAATCTTCGATGAGGCTAGAAATACCTGGTCAACGTAAACTTCGGATGAGTCGAATAGAAAATCCATCCATAGACTTTGGCAATTACCAATAAGTCTATTTGGATGCTCTAACACGGTCTGTGGCATTCCTCATTGGACTCACTCGTACGCAACATCGTCCCCAAGACGATCGTCACAGACCGCCTGCGAGAAAATCTTTGATATGGGAGTAATCACCGAATAGAATAAGTTGACGCATCTAAACTAAGCGTCAACGATTTTCACATTGAAAATCTCAAGAAGCGACGAGCCTTAGGCAGACTGCAAGGTTAAGGTTATAAACTCTTTGATCGCCCTCACTTACAGCGTTGGGCGGAAAGAATGGAGAAGTTACTAGGACCCATCCGCGCATTCGTTTTGTATAAGGATTTTGGTGGAAATGTGGAGGGGAGACGCGTGTGGGTCTCCGGGTATCATGTACTTTAGGTCAGGTCAAGTGCAAGAAGGCGAAACAGGTCGAGCTGTTGGTTTCCTGATAGCTCGACCTATGTTTTCCGTTGCGGGCGGTGCCGAAAGCGGCAAGAAGACAGACATTGGGCATGTTAAATAGGGTTTCAAACGCCAATCACTCTGAGACGTAGGCTAAACGAAAAGGTTGTCTCTGGCTTTATGGAGGGATCTGGGTCTGGGAAAGTGGTCTCATATTTGCAAAGGACTTTCATGTATGCATTTTGCTCGCCCTTGGCCCTGGGCCGAGCCGATACAAACAGCTTGAAGCTTTCACCAGGCCGCAAGGGAAACGGGACCTCGTGCGGCTTTGTTGTGGGCTTGAATTCTGCCTGTGCTGCTTGCAGGTCGACCGATATCTCGGCAACGAAAAAGGCGAAATGCGTTTCGTTGGTGATGACCGCTGTCAAAGTACGCCACTCATCCACATCTAGATTGCCATAATGCAACCACGACGGGGACGCACTTAACCACGGCACCCCAATGCCGTGGAGCCGGATCTTGGTCAGCGGCTTGTCCGGGTCGTTGGACGTGAAGACGAGCTCTCCCGTTCGCTCGCACACTTCAGGGGGTGCAAACCAAACTCCAAACCCACTATGTTCCATTGGCGGCACCGTCACGGTTTCCTTCAGAGCGGGGATGTGGAAATCCTCACCGACCAGCTCAACTGGGGTAACCTCCAGGGCTCCCCTTCCGGCGTTGTAGACCTGTACATGCTGCTGACTGGAGGTACGGACAGGCACATCAACGAAATTCAGTTCACGGGGTGTGATGGCGAGTACTGGGGGCGGATACTGGTACATCTTTCCCGCGGCAGAGGTGACCAAGGCAAAGGGTTGGGGCGCTTCGGGCACCTTGGCACCCTCTACCCGGATTGTGTAAGTACCCACCGTTGGTTTTTGAATAACGATTTGCTGCACATTGTTGTCGACGTCAGGCCGATCCAAACCGTTTGGATAAATGGGATCGCTACTGGCGGGCGGGGTGACGCCGCCCGGCGACAGTTTTACTTACGTGAACCCGAATGATCCAACAGATCAAATCGTTTCGATGGGCGACTGGGTCCAAGGTCGACCGGGTGTAGGCAATGCTAAAGCTGTGCG
>JBFGLD010000629.1:0-4433 GCA_041576335.1 Anaerolineae bacterium
GAGTCCTTAAAGCTAATGTCTAGGGATAATAGCATACAGGCCGCGAATTTGCAAACGAAATAGCGCATGACACCAGCAGACCAAACATCGATACCTCAGGGGTTCAAAGCAAGTGATGGCTTGATTATTGCCTGCAACGGTGTTGGTCTTAGTAAAATGCTTGAGGCAGGAAAATATTGGCTCGAGGCGCACGTTAAAATAGTTAATAATATGAATGTATTCCCGGTTCCCGATGGGGATACCGGTACAAATATGCTGCTAACCATGCGTTCGGTCTTGGAAAAACTTAAGGATGCGCCTGACCATGAGGTGGGCACGATTGCGGCTGCGGCTGCTCAAGGGGCTTTGATGGGAGCTCGCGGTAATTCCGGCGTAATCCTGTCTCAATTCCTGCAGGGTATTGCCGCAAGTTTGGAGGGACGCCGGCACTTTACTGCCGAGGAGTTTGCGCACGCGCTAAGCCGAGGCGCAGAAAATGCTTATCAAAGCGTGTTGCAGCCCGTGGAGGGTACGATTCTTACCGTTGCTCGTGCTGCTGCTGAAATGGCTCAGCAGCAGGCCAAAACTGAACAGGATTTAGTAAGACTATTAAGCGAAGTATTAAAAGCTGCCAAAATTGCCCAGGCCAAAACACCTGAGCTTTTGCCGATTCTCAAACAGGCCGGCGTCACCGATTCCGGGGGGCAGGGTTTGGTTTATATCCTGGAAGGTGCGCTGCAGTTTTTGTTAAATGAGCCGATTGCCTCCAATTCTGGGAGCGCGGGTGAGCCTGAATCGAGACCGGGGCTGGTTGGCGTAGAAGAGCCCTATGGGTACGATGTCCAGTTTCTTATTCACGGGGAAACTTTAGATGTGGCTAAAATTAGGGAGCATATCGCTGCCATTGGCCGGTCAACGCTGGTCGTCGGTAACGAGCACGTCGTTAAGGTACATGTACATACGCCCGATCCGGGATTGCCGCTGAGCTATGGTTATCGCCAAGGCGGTTTGAGCGACATTGTCGTGGAGAACATGGAAGAGCAGGCAAAAATGTTCGCTCAGGCGCCAAAGACGGCAGCAACTCAATCAACTTTGTCCCGGTCTGACCGAGAAGAAGTCAATGAGGCGATTTTAGGTGGCCAAACCGCAATCATCGCCGTAGTACCGGGCCAAGGATTGGCTGAAATTTTTCAGAGCCTGGGTGCAAGCTGCATTGTGCCCGGTGGCCAAACCATGAATCCGAGCGTGCAGGAATTGTTGGAAGCGGTTAACCAAGTGCAGCTGAATGATGTCCTAATTTTTCCGAACAACGGCAATGTAATTATGGCGGCCCGGCAAACCCAAGCTCTATCCAATAAGAATGTTTTCGTCATACCTACCCAGACTATACCAGAGGGTGTGGCTGCGTTGATTTCTTTCGACAACGAGACGGATTTGCAGAGCAATGTGCGCAGAATGGTTGAGGCGATGCGGCACGTCCAAACGTTGGAAATCATTACGGCTGCGCGTGATAGTAACTTCGACGGATTAGACATTAAGGCCGGAAACGTGATCGGCCTGCTCAATCATAATCTGGCAAGTGCCGGAGAGACTGAAGGCCGGGTCATCCTTGATGCTCTGGCCCAAGTCACGATGGAAAAATACGAAGTAATGACAATCTATGCAGGTCAGGGTGTTTCGGCCGATCAAGGCCAGGCAGTGGCGCGTGCCATCAGCGGATGCTATCCAGAGTTGGAAATAGAAATTCACGACGGCGGTCAACCCCACGCTAATTACATCATTTCACTGGAGTAATTTTTACTTTGTCGAAAAAGGTTGCGATTATTACCGATAGTACCGCCTACTTTTTGCCCGAAGAAGCGGAAAGCCTGGGGATCAACGTTGTGCCCCTTTATATTCAGATGGGGTCAGATAGATTTTCGGAAGGCATCGAAATCGATTCTGATGAACTTTTCCGGCGCCTGAGTTACGGCGCCCCATACCCGAAAAGTCTCCCCCCGGCACCTGCTGATTTTGAAACGCTGTATTCCAGACTCCATAAAGAAACAGACCAAATCCTTTCGATCCACATTTCCAGCCTACTGAGCCAAACCGTTCAGACAGCCAAATTGGGGGCTGAAACGCTGCTGGGCCGGTGTACAATTGAAGTTATCGACTCGATGACAACCTCGGTTGGTCTGGGGATTTTGGTAAAGGCGGCAGCTAAAGCCGCCAATCAAGGGGCCAAGCTTGATGACATCGTGCGCCTGGTTCGAGGCATGATGCCCCATATTTATCTGGTTTTTTATGTGGAAACTATGGATTATCTGGAACGGAGCGAACGGATTGGCAAAGCTCAGGCTATTTTAGGTACAATGCTCAATATCAAACCTATCCTTTTTATGGAGGATGGTGATATAATCCCCTTAGAGAAAGTCCGCACCACGGAAAAGGCCGTCGAGAAATTATTTGAGTTTGTGGCAGAATTTGATAATTTGGAGCAAACTGCTATTATTCAACGAAGTAAACATCCGATTAAGGAAGCCAGGGTATTACAAGAGCGTCTGCAGCAGACTTTTCCGAAACTGAACTTTCCAGTCATCCAATATGGTCCCGACTTGGCAACTCGTGTCGGGCCAAACGCAGTGGGGGTGGTTGTTTACGAAGGGATGAGCTTTTAGAAATCCAAAATCGAGCGATGTTACCAAGTTTTGATAAACTAAGTCGAATGTTGACCCAGGAGAAAAGACTGGGTTATAAGAATAAGGCTGTCATAGGAGGATTGGAGAAATTAGCGCCCAATTGGAAGACCGAGGCGCTTGACGAAGTCTCCAGCGAAGCAGAACGGGTCCTCATAGAAGAGGTAGAGCAATCTTTACTCAGTTATCCGGATGTGGGAGATGCTGACCGACCGAATTTTATTCATCAGATCCTGGTCAAGCTTTACAAGTCGGAAAATCTGACTGCCTCAAACAGTGAGCCCGCGAAGAAATCTGAGAATGTTACGGCCAAAAAATCTGCGCCGGCTCCTCCCGAGCCGCCCAGTACCGTCGATTCCAAAGCGGTTTCCGAGCAAAAGTCTGTCCAGGCGGCCCCAACCCGGCCCAAGCGCAAGGCAAATGGTGCTGCGGTTAAGCCTATGCCGAAGGCGCCCCCGGTTTCAGCGACCAGACTTCCGGCAGCGGAGGTCGACTTCACCGAGGTGGGCTTAAGTTCGGCGGTAACGAAGCTGCCGGGTATCAAAGAAGGCATGGCCCGAAAATTGGCCAACTTGGGCGTTCAGACTATTGGCGATTTTCTCAACCTATATCCTCGTCGATATGATGACTATCGCAATCTCAAGACCATCAACCGGCTGGAGTATGGCGAAGAAGCGACCATCATTGCTCAAATCTGGGAAACGCGTAAGCGTAACTCGCGACAGGGGCGCCCGATCGTCACGAGTACGTTGTCTGATGGAACGGCAACGATTGATGTAAGCTGGTTTAACCAACCTTGGCTGGCAAACAGATTAAGATCGGGCACGCAAATTGTCATAAGTGGCAAAGTTGAGGCATACTTGGGCCGGTTAACATTTCAATCGCCCGAGTGGGAAGAACTTGACAAAGACTTGTTACATACCGGCCGGATTGTGCCCGTGTATCCACTGACGCAGGGGCTTACGGCCAAGTGGGTACGCAGGCAAGTGAAAGCCAGCTTAGATTATTGGAGTAATCGCTTACCGGATCACCTGCCACCTGAAACCTGCGAGCGGTTGAAATTGTTTTCACTTGAAGACGCCCTATGTCAAATCCACTTTCCCGATGATTGGAACAAGTTGGAGGCTGCACGCCGCCGCTTGGCTTTTGACGAACTACTGCTCATTCAATTGGGGGTCTTGCGCCAGCGACAGGCCTGGCGAGCCCAACAGGGAACACCGGTTACTATTCGTCAGGAGGACGTCGACCGGGTGTTAAGCTCGCTGCCGTTTCAGTTAACGGGAGCCCAGCAGCAGGCACTTGATAAGATAATTAACGATCTGGAACAGGACGTACCGATGAGCCGTCTGCTGCAAGGAGATGTCGGATCGGGGAAGACGGTGGTTGCTTTAGCGGCCATGGTTTTGACAGCGCTGGATGGGGGCCAAACGGTGATCCTGGCCCCCACCGAAATTTTGGTGGACCAACATTTTAGAGGGATGGCCAACTTGCTTGAACCAATTGGGCAGGCCTTGGGCCGAAATTTCAATATTCGGCTGCTTACGGGTAGTACGCCGGCTGCTGAACGACGGGAGTTGCTGCAGCAATTGGCGGAAGGTCAGGTTGACCTGCTCGTTGGGACACACGCTATCATTCAAAGCCACGTTACCTTCAAAAACCTGAGGCTGGCCGTGGTCGACGAACAACATCGGTTTGGGGTAACTCAACGGGGAGCATTACGGGAAAAAGGGTTTAACCCGCATATTTTGGTCATGACTGCCACGCCCATTCCGCGCA
>JBFGLD010000630.1:0-4430 GCA_041576335.1 Anaerolineae bacterium
GCATCCTGGCTCACACCAAGCATATTGCCGTCCAAGAGGCCCTGCTCAAAAGGTTGAAGGGGAAAAATGCGTCATTACGGGTAGGCGATCTAACGGTGACCCAGCCAGACTCGGCATTTGTTAGCCTGCCGCTGCCACAGGTTGAAGTTGTTGATTTACGCGAGGAGTTGAGGGCCGGTAACCGCAATATCTTCAGCCGGCCCCTGCAGGATGCAATTTACGAAACGCTTAAGCGAGACGAGCAGGTCATTTTGTTTCTCAATCGGCGTGGAGCGGCCAGTTTCGTCATCTGTCGCGACTGCGGCTATGTGGTGGTCTGCCCCCGCTGCGAAACGAATTTGACGTACCACACCAGCGGCGAGTTAATGAGCTGCCATTTCTGTGGCTACCGGGAAACTACGCCGGATAGTTGCCCGGCTTGTGGCGGCGAGCGCATTCGCTACTTCGGATTGGGCACGCAGCGGGTTGAAGAAACAGTCAAGGCCATGTTTCCTCAGGCGCAAACCATCCGCTGGGATTGGGACACAACCCGTCAAAAGGGCAGCCACGACGCTTTTCTGCAACACTTCCTAACCGGGCAGGCCAACGTGATGGTCGGTACGCAAATGGTGGCCAAAGGTTTAGACCTGCCTTTAGTCACACTCGTCGGCGTCATCTCAGCCGATACGGCTCTCTACCTGCCCGATTTTCGGGCCGGTGAGCGTACATTTCAACTGCTGATGCAGGTGGCCGGCCGGGCGGGGCGCAGTCCGCTCGGAGGGCGAGTTATCGTCCAAACCTATACGCCCGATCAGGTACCTATTGAAGCGGCCGCTAACCACGATTATGAGGGTTTTTACCGTATGGAGTTAGCATTTCGGCAAGAACAGGGTTATCCTCCTTTCAAGCGCTTGGCGCTGCTGGTTTATAGCGGTTCCGGTCCGGAACGGAGCGGGGTGGAAGCCCAAACGCTGGCCAGGCGGCTGCACCTGCACATAGAGCGATTAGGATTGCCCGCAGTGGAGATAATCGGCCCTACGCCAAGCTATGTCCGGCGGGTAGGGTCGCAGTATCGCTGGCACATTTTGCTCCGGGCCCACGATCCCGCCGCAGTAATGCGGCCCCTTTTGCCGCTGCCGCGCGGCTGGCGCGTGGATATCGATCCGGTCAACCTTTTGTAAATCATCCTCAGTCCATTGAAGGCGTTAATGCGGTCACGACTCGGGAATCCGTTACCACATCCCCAACATTAATATCAGCGTGTGTCCTGCTGGTGTATTGGTTGTAATCGCTTTGCCCTCCCCCCTTTTCTACTCTATAATGAGAGCGAGCATTGCGACCCCATTGACCTGACAAATCTTCACCTCAAGTTTGCACGTTAACCGTCATCCTATCAAGAGGAGACGTTTCTTCTAGTAGCTGGCGACTTTCTTTTTCTTTTGCTGGGTATTTTCCCAAACCGTGTCCGCGCCGTGCTGCCTTACTGGTGCACTACTGCGGATAGTTTTTCCAAACATGATGCTGTTGGCGAAATCAGGCGGAATGAGCAGGCCCACGTGTGAACGGTCCGAAGAGCGGCACCTGGGCCTGCCTGGCTCCTCAATTTGAATAAAGAGAATAATTCGCCAACAGTATCAAACCTGAGAGAGCTACACGAAGTGCCCCGACTCGCCTGGGGCCTTTGGTAACCAGGTGACGTGAAACGATCAAATTCGGATAATAGGTGGCGATATTTCCTAGCCCCAGCAGGCTGTAAGTCACACGCACAACAAAAAGATAGGATTTGAAGCGATGAAACATGATGATCTCAAGATGCAATCGGCCTCGGACCAAGCTGAAATCATGAGTATCGAGGAAGAACTGAAAAACCGAGCCCGCCAGCAAGCCGCTGTGGCCGACTTAGGCCAGCTCGCGCTCTCTAGTATCGATTTATCCAAGCTGATGGATGAAGCTGTCAAACTCGTCACTCGAATTCTCAATGTGGAATATGCTAAAGTGTTAGAACTCCTGCCAGACGGCGAGGCAATGCGCTTACTGGCCGGCGTAGGTTGGAAAGAAGGTTATGTGGGCCAGGCAACAGTAGGGGCGGATGCCGACTCACAGGCGGGTTACACGCTTCTTTCCCACGAACCCGTGATTGTAGAAGATCTACGGTCTGAAAGCCGTTTTCATGGTCCACCCCTGTTGGTCGAGCATGGGGTCGTAAGTGGAATGAGTGTCATTATTCAAGGCCGAGAGCATCCTTTTGGAGTTTTAGGGGCGCACACGGCTCAAAAGATGAACTTTACCGAAGATGACATTCATTTTCTTAACAGTGTCGCAAATGTACTGGCTGCCGCAATTGAGCGCACGACAGTAGAGGAACAATTGCGCCGTAGGGAAGCGGAATTAGCTGACTTCTTTGATAACGCAACTGTAGGTCTCCACTGGGTGGGGCCAGATGGGATTATTCTGAAAGTAAACCAAACCGAGTTGGAGATGTTGGGCTACACCGCTCAGGAGTATGTCGGTCATCCTATTGCCGAGTTTCACGTCGATCACGATGTCATTAGCGACATTCTAGAACGGCTGAAGAATGCCCAAACGCTGCACGATTATGAGGCTCGGCTGCGGTGTAAAGATGGCACAATTAAGCATGTACTGATCAACTCCAACGTATTCTGGGAAAACGGCAAATTTATCCATACCCGCTGCTTTACCCGAGACATTACCGAAGGAAAGCGGGTAAGAGAAGAGCTAATAGCCCTTAACAATACTCTGGAGCAACGCGTAGCCGAGCGGACCGCCTTGATACGGTTGCTGCAAGATGTCGCCGTAGCCGCCAATGAGGCGTCGAGCGTAGAGGCGGCCATGCAGTTTGCGCTCGACCGCATCTGTGAGCATGCAAACTGGCCGGTGGGGCACGTTTATATCCCTGTCGGAGATCCGATCGAACAACTGGTTTCGCAGGACATCTGGCACCTGGATATACCGTCCCGGTTTGAGACATTTCGGCGCATCACTGAGGTCACGAAATTCGAGCCTGGGGAAGGATTGCCTGGTCGAGTCTGCGTTACCGGCGAACCGGCCTGGATAATGGATGTGACCCAAGACTCTCAGTTTCCACGTGCGAAGTTGGCCGAGGACATTGGCGTCAAAGCCGGTTTCGCGTTTCCAATCTTGGCGGGCAAAAAAGTGGTGGCTGTTCTTGAATTCTTTTCCGAAAAACCAGGGGAGCCCGATGAGCCATTGTTGGACGTTATGGCTAATATCGGGACTCAGCTCGGGCGTGTAGTTGAGCGAAACCAGTCCGAAGACGTACTGCGAGAATCAGAGATGAAGTTTCGGGCGGTCACGCAATCGGCTTCTGATGCCATTATTACAGCCGATAGTCAGGGAAACTTGGTATTCTGGAACAAGAGCGCACAGGTTACGTTTGGTTATACCGAAGAAGAAATGCTGGGCCAACCTTTAACGCGTCTGATGCCGGAACGGTATCGCTCGGCGCATCAGGAGGGAATCCAACGGCTACGGTCCGGCGGTCAATCTAAGGTTATCGGTAAAACGGTTGAACTTCACGGTTTGAAGAAGAACGGCAGCGAATTTCCTTTGGAACTTTCTTTGGCTACCTGGCAGGCGGGAGAAGAAACGTTTTATAGCGGCATAATCCGTGATATTACCACGCGAAAGCAGGTCGAAGAGCAAATTAGGGAGAGCCAGAAACAGTTGGCCGAGGCCCAACAACTGGCCCATCTGGGTAGTTGGGAGTGGAATATCCCCACGAATAAGATCAGTTGGTCTGACGAACTTTATCGGATCTATGGTCTGATCCCCCAAGATCTTAAGCCCTCCTACGAGGGTTTCCTAGATTGGGTTCATCCTGATGATCGAAATATGGTAAGGGAGATGATTGAAAAGGCCTTTCAGGCCCACAAACCGTTTAGTTTTGAACATCGAATCGTTCGTCCGGACGGGTCCGTCCGTATCCTTCAGGCTCGCGGAACCGTCGTGCTTGATGAAACAGGCCGGCCCGTGAAAATGTTCGGGACGGGTCAGGATATCAGCGAGCAGAAACAAGCGGAGGAACGAATTCGAACCTTGAACACCGAATTAGAGCAGCGCGTTATCGAACGCACGGCCCAGCTGGAAGCTGCCAATCAAGATTTGGCCGCGCAGATTGTTGAGCGCCAGCGAGCCGAGGCCGCACTCGAGAAGCAGCATGCTTTCCTCAGGCAAGTCATCGATATCAATCCTAACCTGATCTTTGCCAAAGATCGAGCAGGACGCTTCACCCTGGTCAACCAGGCGGTGGCTGATATTTACCAGACTACGGTTGAGGCGCTTCTTGGAAAAACTGAGGCAGATCTTGACCAGAATACCAACCTGGTTGAGCATTACCGGCGCCGAAATCTTGAAGTGATTGAAACGCTTCGAGAAAAATTCATCCCGGAAGAGGTTATCACAGATGTAAC
>JBFGLD010000631.1:0-4430 GCA_041576335.1 Anaerolineae bacterium
CTTCTTCGACCAACTTGACCACCTGCCGGGCGGCGAAGGTGGGGCCGCTGTAGCCCTGGTGGTAGCCCCGGCGGATGACGTTGTTATAGATCTGCTGCTGCATCGTCTGTCTCCGCGTGATAGTTGGACAAGGTGTTGATTAGCTCCTCATCGGCCATTAGGAGCGCCAGCCGGAATATGATTTCAGCCGATGAAATCAGGCCCAGCCCCTCGAACGCCTGGCAGAGCGTATTAACCAAAGGCCGCACTTCCGGCGTCTTTTCGACCGCGCCGAGCAGGGCGTCACCAAGCACGCGCTGCTGGTGATGCAGGCCGGCGGCGGATAATTTGTCGTATGCTGATAAGATGTGGGAAGTTTCCATTTGTTCCCTGGGGGCTGCCGGAAACAAAAAACGGCAGACCACGCATTTTGCTAAAAAATGCGCTCTGCCGTGGGGTTAGTTTACCACAGGGGGTTATGCTATGTCAATCGATCTATTAACCATGCTTCGGCCTGCTCGGTTAGGTCGATGGCTTTGGCGATCTGGTAATCATCGGTTAGGTGGACTATATAGGAATCGCCTAGGGTTATATCGGTATTGCGCTGCAAGATCAGCTTGTATAGGCTGAGTTGGAGCGAGTAGTGATTTAGGTGGCAATCGTCCAGATGGTCAAACGGGGGCAACATGAATCTATTCCACTCGCTGCGGTATTCAAACTTGCCCGTTTTCCAATCAAACAGGTGATATAGCCCGGTCCCCCGATGAAATAGCACCAGGTCGATTGTCCCGGCGATTCCAAGCTCGACATCACCGACAACCCATTCTACCTGGTCTGCTTCCATATTGGCCTGCGCCTTTTGCCAGAAACGGTCAAATGAATCCATCTCTGGTATCGTCTCATTAAGGGCCAAAATCGGGTCATCGTCCATCGCGCCGGTTAGCCGCTGCAAGATATAATGATGGGTTTTGGAGCCTTTCTCGCGGGCAATGCGCCCGTTTTCCTCCCATTCATCCAAAATAAATTCCTGCGGCACGCCTTTCTCTTTGGCTTGCCGGGCCGAGATGCCCTCCCGGTCAAATGGTACTTTGACCTCGTTAACCAGGCTCGTGACGTTCTTGAGCCGTTTGCCGTCGAGGGTATAGGTATGATAGGTTGGGTTAAAGCTGATTTGGTCAAACATTATTGATTCCTTAAGCAAATGAATAAATGCTTGTCTCTAACGTTTGAAACGAATTTGATAATTTTGGTATTAGAAAATAGGGCGTTCCTGACCCCCCAGTATGATCGCAATCCTTAAATAGTATGTTAGGATTTCTATGGTTTAACTCGGCTTTTTTTGTTTCCCAATCATTAACACGGGGCACGTAAACAATTGCAGGGTTATCCAAAGAGCTATACCAACATGATTTCAATGGGTCTATCAAGGACCATATCTTTTCAATAAAGTCTATTCTAACATCAGCAAAAACATAAAGCATGCGTTGGTTAGCCCAATTATCTCTAATCGCTTCAAACGACTCAAACTCAATAGAATAATTGAAGTATTCTTCTTTGGCCCATTTTAACTCAAATAAAAACGATTGGCGACTATTCGGATTAAAGGCAATGCCATCAGGTCTATAACGAATAGCCCTCATTGCCGGATCATTAACCATCTGAGCGTATTGCCTATATTCATTGTCGTCATGCTCAGTACCTATAGCCGAGCTACTGAAACCAAGTTCCTTTAACTGGCTTTTGGCTACACTTACCAAATAGTCATGGATGGCTGCTCTGCCACGAAATCTTAACCTAGTCATCTTTGCCTCTATTCTTAAATACCATCAAATCCCTGACCCGATGGATCATCCGTTTGTCATTTTTAGCTTTATTAACTTCATCACCGCCCACGATCTGAGTCGTATAAGGAACATCGATTCGCTCAATCAAATCCAGGTATTTAGAGATGACCTGATAACATAACAATGGCAGGTCGGTATACTGCCCTTCCCGGTAAAACGGGCTGACAATGATCGCTAACTTGCCATCGGGCCGATTGGCCCACTTGCGCTTAATCGACTTGGTTATGTCGGCAATGGTTTCCAGGAATTTATCCAGGTTGACATTACCTAAATCGGTGTCTTTTTCGCTGTACTTTTTCTCGGCCTGTTTCCAGTATGGCGGGTCAAGAAATACAAAATCCGGCACAGGTAAATCATCGGGCAACCCTTGGGTAATGTCCCATTGGCGAATATCATCACGTGCCGGAATCGGTGATAGGTCCGAAACATAATAGCGCCGGTAACGGTCAATACATCGATCAATCGTTGAGCCGCCACCGCCGAATGGATCAAAAACGACATCAAAAGGGCTGGTGTAATAATAGAGCAGATTGTCTATGACTTCCTGGGGGATGCTACCAAAGACCTTAGTCTTATTGGTTAGCTTTTGGAAGTTCCAGATGGTATATATCTGGGGGTCAAAATTGCGAAAAATATCATGATCGCTTACTTGATTGTTCATGATATTTTCTGCAATTTTCGCTACATAAGGTTGGCTCATCTCAACCGTTTCGGCTATAACTTCCTGGGTATAACAAGCCAACCACATATCAATAATGGTTTGCTTAATTTCTTTTTCTCTTTCATCTCGCTTGCTTTTTACCCATCGCCGATAAGTATGCTCTGAGATTGATAACGTCTTAACAATCTCATTATCAGGTATCACATCCCACCATCGAATCGCATACCGCTTCTTATCATCCTGGCTCAACTGTTGACCGTGCTTTGAATTGCGCTCTACTGCCAACCGTTCAAGCTGTGCCTCGGATTTGGTCTCGGTTACAATGCAGGCAATCTCGTCAATCTTCTTGGTTAGATGGGCTTTCCAACGATGATAACCATCAATGAGAATGTTATTTTGATTGATTTCTATGGGTGGCAATACTTCTAAATTCTCGGCATACTCTTGAATCTTGGCGGGGTCAGGTTTCAAGCGGGGATATAAATCGTCCCGATAGATTACCTTGTCAACATTAACATAAACAACACCGTTATTCGACATATTCTTTTCCTTAAAAATTTGAAGCCCGTTCGATTCGGGTGGCGGTCGGGGATCGCCTTAAAATCGAACGGGCGTTCATTTTGATTATGTCCCCCGACATTACCCTATTTTTTTGGATACGGGGCCATATACGACCCCGTATCCTACTCTGTTACGGCAGAGCGCCTAATATAAAATTTTATGATACCTGTAACGCCTCGACATATCTCGAAGCGTTGAAACACCTCTGAATCGGCAAGCTCTCATCCGGCAGCGTTTCCCGCGCCCACCGGCGGATGTCCTCCGGGCTGATGCCGTCTATAACCATCCTGATAATCGTCTCAAGTAATTGCGGGTTGTGGGCGTCCAGCAGGTCATAATCCCGGCGGCACAGTTCAAGCTGAAACCGCTCCTTGTGCTGCTCGACCGTCTGGGCTTTACTCGGCAACGCTGGCATTATTCCTTCTTCCCCCGCTTGGCAGGCTTCACCTTAACCGCCGGTTCCGCCGGGGTTGCCGTGGCCTTGTAGACCTGCGTCCTCAGCCAATACCTTTCCGGCACCAGATAGGCCACCAGCGACCCGCAGACCACCGCAATCGCCGCCGCCACTTCCGCCGGCACTTCGACGCCCCACAGCGACAGCAGCCAGAGCAGCAGCGCCGCCAGCGAGCCGCCGAGCGCGCCAAAGGCCACTTTGTCATTCGGCGTGTTTCTGCTCATCGCTACACCTCCGCATAGATCTCGGCGAACGCTTCAAAGACGTTGCCGCTTGAGGTCCACTTAATTTCCAGCCTATACTGCGCCCCGGCGGTCAGCCCGGTCACGGCCGGGGTGGTGATGACGGCCGGCGTGGTGATGTTGTCGCCGCTGACCGAGGCCGTCCCGCTCAGGTTGGTGCTGCTGACATCGGTGCCGGCTGCGTTCTTGAGCACGACCGATACCGAGGTGGGCGTACTGCCCCAGGGCGTGGTGGTCAGCACGTAGGCAATCGTTTCGTCCTCGCCCTGGTACAGCGGCGCCTCACGGATGCGCCGGATTCTGTTGGTGCTCACTTCAAATCCCCTGCCAGGTCAATCAGGTCGGCCACGTGAACTTGCAGCGTGGCCGGGGCCGGGTCGTCCACCAGGGCGATTTCAAGCTCGTCCAGGGCGATGGCCAGCGCCTCGCGGCTGATAGTCTCGTATTGGATTTGCAGCGATTCGACAATTTTTCTCGCCACGTCGATATTCATAAGTTCCTCCCTATGGGAACTGCGTCCCATCGGCATTGATGTGTTTGCAGTAAATGTTTGTGTCAATCAGAAACGGGTACTCTTTGTCCTGGTACTCCGACCAATCCAAACCGTGCGCTTTCTCGGCGTCGGTCATGTAATCCTTAGCCTTGGCGAAATAGCCGCCCTGCATCACCCGCGTGCACCAGGCCAGATC